>CAIUZX010000217.1 GCA_903903715.1 uncultured Caulobacterales bacterium | reverse complement strand
GGGGCGCAGGAAGCTCGTCTTCATCTCGAGCGTCGGCATGGACATGGTCAGGGTCGAGGTCACGACGCCTGCGACGCTCATCACCTCGTCCAGCACCGCGGTGACAAAACCGCCCTGCACCTGGCCCATGGGGTTGGTGAAGTCCTTGGGGATGTCAAACTCCGCCTCCACCCACATCTCGGCCTGATTGAGATTGAGCATGCGAAAGCCCAGCGCCTTGGACGCCGGCGGGACGTAGCGGGCGTTCTGGAACCTGGCCAGCATGGCCTCATCGGTCACGGCGGGGGGCGTATCGCCAGATGGGGTGTCGGTCATGTCAGGTCCGCTGAAAGGGAAGGGCGCTGCCTCTCACCTGACTGATTTCCGGGGGGGGATGCAAGCGGGAGGGGGGCTTACAGGAGGACCCGCAATGTCGCACCGACCGTATCGGACGTTGCGTGGCGGCTGGAGCCCGACGGACCGACCCCCGACGCATAGGACTGGGAACCATGGTCGAAGACATGGCTGAAGGTCAGGGCCACCGCGACCTTGTCCGGTGTAAGGCAGTCGTTGACGCCCAAGGTGACGGCGGACTGCGCGTCCTGATCCGTCCAGTTCGACAGGCCATTCCCGCCAAGATTGGTTGAGCGGGTCGTATAGGCCGGGTCCCAGCGACCGGTGATGCTGACGTCGATCTGCGGCGTCAGGGCGCGGTCATACGCCGCCGTGATCTCCCCGCTCCAATAGTCCGGGGCCGTCCGGTCATAGGGGCCGGACTGGATCAGGATCACCCGCGACCCGTGATAGGTTGCGGCGATCGACCCGTAGAAGATGTTCGGTCCGTCCAGCCGGGTGGCGGCGGCGGACAGCGAGGCCTGGGCGCCGCCGGCGGCGATGGTTCCGGTCTGCGTCGTCGTCGCCGACTTCGCGCGGATCCAGTTCGGCGCAAGGCTTACGGCGAGGTCCAGGGAGACCGGATGCGGCCCCTGATCCAGCGCCCGCCAGGTCACGCCAAAGGCGGGATCGGCGAGGCCTTGGGAGTGGGTCTCGGTGGTCACCCCGTCGATGCGGTCCGCTTCCGAGTGCGTGCTCTCATAGCTCTGGCGCAGGTTGATCGAGAGGTGATCGGTCAGACCGTAGGTGAAGGTCTGTCCACCCGTGTCGGCATAGCCGGAGCCCTTGGCGTTGAGGTCGCCGGTCGCCTTGACGCTCTCGCCGGACGACGTCTGGTGTGAATAGCTGGTCATGCTCAGCCATTCGCCCTTCTGGACGATGTAGCCCGGCTGACCGAGGCCCGTGCGGACGATGTCGGTCTGCGGCGCAGGGTCGGCCGAGGCGATGCCGGTTGATAGGGCGAGCGAGAGGGCGCCAAAGGCGCTGCAGTTCAGAAGGGCTGCTTTCACGATTTATCTCCAAATTTGGGCGTTCTGCAAGAATTGAGGCGCGAATATGGCCAATTCTTACAATTCATGGGGCCGCCTTGGCTCATGTCGTGGCCGGGACTTATTTATGAAACGGCAAAATATCAGCTTCCGTCGCTGCAGCGCCAAATTAGATATTGTAAATTGCTTATGTGAAGTGATTTCATATTTAATATGAGCGCTGTGCGCCGAAGTCGCACCGTCGTCGGGCCCCCTTTTGTCGGCAGGGGCATAGCGGGCGGACATGTTCACCGCCGTCACCGCTCGCGCTGTCACCGCGCACATCGGCCTTGCGCCCTTGCCGTCGAGCGCGGCGCTGCGTCTGCTTTGCCGCGGCGGAGCGGGCAAGGTTCGCCTGACCAAGCGTCAAGTCATCACCTATTATAGATTCTGCAGTTAAGGTCGGATGTCCTTCGAGGTCTATGGCCCGACGCAGGTGTTCAATAATGAACCAATATCCAAAGATTGAATTTGATCGCTTCCTGTTCCTGACCCGCCTCAAAAAGGCCTATCTGAGCGAACTTGCTAAGTTTATTACGGGGTGTTCGG
>CAIUZX010000216.1 GCA_903903715.1 uncultured Caulobacterales bacterium | reverse complement strand
CGAAGCCCGTTTGATCGATCTCACGCCCGACGGTGAAGGGCAGATCGCATCCGCCGAGATCCATGGCCGCCCCGTGACCATCCGCCTCGCCCAGTCCGGCGCCCACTGGGGCCCGAACGCGCTGATGATCCTTCTCGCGACCGAGGCTCTGGGCGTGGACCGGGCGCTGGCGCTCGACGTGCTGGCGGGCTTTGGTCCCCTGAGCGGGCGCGGCGCGGTGCGGTCGGTGATGATCCCGGGCGGGGCCTACACCCTCGTGGATGAGAGCTACAACGCCAACCCCGTCTCGATGGCGGCGGTAATTGCGGCGCTAAGCGCGCGGCCCGCGATGGGCCGCAGGATCCTCGCCCTGACCGACATGCGGGAACTGGGCGTCGATGGACCCAAACTGCACGCCGAGTTAGCGGATGTGATCGACGTGGCCCGAGTGGATCTGGTTTACTGCGCAGGCCCCCTGATGCAGAACTTGTGGGATGTCCTGCCTGCCGACCGCCGGGGAGGCTATGCGACGGATGTCGACTCACTCGCCCGACAGCTGAAAACGGCTGTGCAGGCGGGCGATGTTGTGGTGGTCAAGGGGTCGAACGGCTCGCGCGCGTCACGCATCGTGGATGTGCTGGTCGGCCAGGAGGAGCGTTGATGCTGTATCTGCTGTACGACTATCTGGAGCGCATCCACGCCCATCTGCCCCTGATCAATCTCCTGCACTATCTGACCTTCCGCTCGGCCATGGCCCTGTTCACGGGGCAGGTGGTGGCGGTGTCGATGGGCTCGCGCTTCATCGCCTGGATGAAGGTCAAGCAGGGCAAGGGCCAGCCGATCCGCACGGATGGTATCGAGCGGCACGTGCTGGAGAAGAAGGGCACGCCCACCATGGGCGGCTTCATGATCCTGGCGGGCCTTGGCGTGGGGACTCTGCTCTGGGCGGACCTCTCCAATCCCAACATCTGGGTCGTGCTTTTGGTGACGACGGGCTACGGCATTCTGGGCTTTCTCGACGACTACGCCAAGGTGACCAAGCAGACCACGGCGGGGGTCTCGAGCCTCACCAAACTGATCGTGCAGTTCGTGATCGCGGGCCTCGCGACTCTGGTGCTGATCCGCTACACGCCGCCGGGCGCGGACATGGCGTTCCGCACCTCGATCACCTTCCCGGTGTTCAAGTCCCTGATGATCGACATCGGCTGGTTCTATGTTCCCTTCGGCGCCGTCGTTATTGCGGGCTTCTCTAACGCCGTGAACCTGACTGACGGTCTCGACGGCCTCGCCATCGTGCCGGTCATGATCGCCTCCGCAGCGTTCGGCGTGATCGCCTATCTCGTCGGCAACTACGTCTTCGCCCAGTATCTGCAGGTCCACTTCGTGCAGGGCGCCGGTGAAATGGCTGTGGTCTGCGGCGCCGTGATCGGGGCTGGGATGGGTTTTCTCTGGTACAACGCGCCGCCGGCCAGGATCTTCATGGGCGACACCGGATCACTGGCGCTGGGCGGTCTTCTCGGCGCCATCGCGGTCTGCACCAAGCACGAGATCGTGCTGGGCGTGATCGGCGGCCTGTTCGTCCTGGAGACATTGTCGGTCGCCATCCAGGTCACCTACTACAAGATCACCAAGAAACGGGTGTTTCTGATGGCCCCGATTCACCACCATTATGAGAAGCTCGGGTGGAGCGAGTCGACCATCGTTATTCGCTTCTGGATTGTCTCGGTCGTGCTGGCCCTGATCGGCATGGCCACCCTGAAACTCCGATAGCCCTCAAGAACGGGAGCCCCTTGTGATCTCTCTGCGCGCCATGGCCGGTCAGCATTTCGCCGTCTTCGGGCTCGCCCGCAGCGGTCTTGCCGCCGCGCGCGCCCTGATCGCGAGCGGGGCCGAGGTGGTGGTGTGGGACGACAATCCCGCCTCCGTCAAAGCTGCGGCGGCGGAAGGGTTGCCGGTCGCCGATCTGCACAAGGCGGACTGGAGCGCCTTCGACGGTCTGGTCCTGTCTCCCGGCGTCCCGCTGACCTATCCCGAGCCGCATTGGACGGTGTCCCAGGCCCACGCCTGGGGCGTCGAGGTGCTGGGGGATGTCGAGCTGTTCGCACGGGCCATCAACGCCAAGCCCGAGCACGACCGCGCAAAGATCTGCGCCATCACCGGCACCAACGGCAAGTCGACCACCACCGCCCTGATCGGCCACCTCTGCGCGGAAGCGGGGCGCAGCGTGCAGGTCGGCGGCAATATCGGCTATGGCGTGCTGGGCCTAGACGAGCTCGGAGGCGACGGGATCTATGTGCTGGAGCTGTCTTCCTATCAGCTCGACCTGACCTCGAGCCTCAAGGCCGACGCGGCCATCCTGATCAACATCTCACCCGACCACCTCGACCGCCATGGAAGCATGGACAACTATGTCGAGGCCAAGAAGCGCGTGTTCCGCAATCAGGGCCCGGGCGATACGGCCATTATCGGCGTGGATGATCCCTGGGGGCAGCGGATCTGCACTGAGGTGACCGCCCTGAACCGCCGCGCGATCCGGCCGATCTCCTCCGGCCGGGCGATGAGCCGGGGAGTCTACGCGCTGCAGGGCATGCTCTATGACGCCACCGGCGAGCGGGCGGTGGAGGCGGCGGATTTGAACCGGGCGCCGGCGCTGCTGGGTCGGCACAACTGGCAGAACGCTTCTGCGGCCTACGCGGCGGGCCTGGCGCTCGGCCTTTCCCCGGCCGATATCGTCTCGGGTCTGCGCAGCTTCGGCGGTCTCGCCCACCGCATGCAGCAGGTCGCGCAGGCGGGGCAGGTTCGTTTCATCAACGACAGCAAGGCCACGAACGCCGACGCCGCGCGTCAGGCGATGAGCACCTTCGACCGCTTCTACTGGATCGCCGGCGGGCGCGCGAAGGCGGGTGGGATCGAGTCCCTGATCGACCTCTACCCCAGGGTTGTGAAGGCCTATCTGATCGGCGAGGCGCAGCACGACTTCGCCATGTCCCTGGCCGGGCGGGCGGAGCATGAGCGCTGCGAGGATCTCGCCACCGCCGTGTCCCGGGCCTACGCCGACGCGGCGGTCTCCGGCAAGCCGGCGGTGGTGCTGCTCTCGCCGGCCTGCGCGAGTTTCGACCAGTTTCCCGACTTCGAGGTGAGGGGAGAGGCGTTCACCCGACTCGCCCGCGAGATCGCCGACCGCCGCACGGGCGTCACCGCGCCCAAGGCCGAGAGCGCGTAGGGTCGACCTCCGTTCCGACGCCGCGGTGGGCCGTGTTGGATGTGTCACGTTTGACGACTAGGCTTTCGCGATCATCCATTGAATCGGGCGCGACACTGCATGACCGACGAAAACCGCCAACTGGCTCAACGCATCGCTGCCGAGCGGATCGACGACTTCGATGAGCTTCTGGAAATGGAGCTCAACGACGACGGGGACGACGCCTTCAGCCGGGCGCTGGACTTTCTGGCGGACCCGGGCGCGGACGGTACGGTCTTCAATCGCCGATTTTACCTGCGGGAGCTGATCCGGCTGCAGGCCGAGCTCGTCAAACTCCAGGACTGGGTCGTGCGGGAGGGCCTGAAGGTCGTGGTCCTGTTCGAAGGGCGCGACGCGGCAGGCAAGGGCGGAGTGATCAAGCGGATCACGCAGCGCCTGAACCCGCGAGTTTGCCGGACCGTCGCCCTGCCGGCGCCGACGGAGCGGGAGAAGACCCAGTGGTACTTCCAACGCTACGTGCCGCACCTGCCGGGGGCTGGTGAAATCGTCCTGTTCGACCGTAGCTGGTACAACCGCGCCGGCGTCGAGCGGGTCATGGGCTTCTGCACCGAGGCGGAGGTCGAGGAGTTCTTCAAGACTGCGCCGGAGTTCGAGCGGATGCTGGTGGGCTCGGGGATCAAGCTGATCAAGTACTGGTTCTCGATCACGGACGACGAGCAGCACCTTCGCTTCCACATGCGCAACACCGATCCGCTGAAGCAGTGGAAGCTGAGCCCCATGGATCTTGAGTCCCGCCGCCGGTGGGAACAGTACACCATGGCCAAGGAAGAGATGCTCCAACGGACGCACATCCCCGAGGCGCGCTGGTGGGTTGTCGAGGCGGTGGACAAGAAGCGCGCCCGGCTGAATTGCATCAGCCACCTGCTCGAACAGTTTCCCTATGAGGAGATTGTCCACCCGCCTGTGGCGATGCCGGCACGGGTGCATAGTCCCGAATATGTCCGGCACGCTGTACCGCCAGAGCTTTTCGTGCCGCCGAAATACTGACGCGCGACAACGAAAAACGGCGCCGGGAAGGATCCCGACGCCGTTTGAAGTCTTTGGACTGTAAAGCCCGGTATCAGTGCTCGATATAGCCTGCGTCGGCGATGGCCTGGCCTGCGCCGCCTTCGAGAAGGTCGGCTGCGGCTTCTTCGGCCGCCAGACGCTCTTCGTCGAACTGCGAGGCGATGATGTCCTCACCGCGCGACTGACGCTCGGCTTCGTCCGCTGAGCGGGCGACGTTTACCTGGACGGTGGCGGTCACTTCCGCGTGCAGACGGATCTTCACCGGGTGCATGCCGAGGGTCTTGATCGGACGGTCCAGCACGACGAGGCTGCGCTCGACCTTGTGGCCGTCAGCGACAGCGGCGTCCGCCACGTCACGGCCCGAGACCGATCCGTAAAGCTGGCCGCTTTCGCCCGCCTGACGGATCAGCACGAACACCGCCCCGTCGAGATGACCGGCGACGCGCTCAGCCGCGGACTTGGCCTCGGCGTTGCGGGCTTCGATCTGGTGACGCTGGGCGTCGAACACCTTCAGGTTCGCCGCGGTCGCCCGCAAAGCCTTGGAGCGGGGGAGCAGGAAGTTCCGGGCGAACCCGTCCTTCACCGACACCACGTCGCCAATGGCGCCCAGGCGGTCGACACGTTCAAGGAGAATGACTTTCATATCCGCTTCTCCCTTACTTCACGACGTAGGGCAGGAGCGCGAGGAAGCGGGCGCGCTTGATGGCCTTGGCCAGTTCACGCTGCTTCTTTTGCGACACTGCGGTGATGCGCGACGGAACGATCTTGCCGCGCTCAGAGATGTAGCGCTGCAGGAGCTTCACGTCCTTGTAGTCGATCTTTGGCGCGCCGGCGCCCGAGAACGGGCACACCTTGCGGCGACGGAAGAACGGGCGACGGGCAGATGCGCCGGCGGAGGGGGCTTCAGCGATATCGGTCATGGGTGCGCTCTCCTTATCGCTCAAACAGCCGCGTCGTCATAGACGCGCTCGGGACGAGGCTCGCGGTCGCCGCGGTCTCCCCGATCGCCACGGCCTTCACGCCCTTCGCGTCCGCCTTCGCGGTCACGACGCGCCAGCACCGGCGACAGTTCGAGATCAAGCTCTTCGACGCGGACGGTCATGTACCGCAGCACGTCTTCATTCAGGGACAACTGGCGTTCCATCTCCTTCACCGCCGGGGCGGGGGCGTCGAGCGCCATCAGGGAGTAGTGGCCCTTGCGGTTCTTCTTGATCCGGTAGGAGAGGTTCCGCAGACCCCAGTATTCGATCTTGGCGACGGAGCCGCCATGTTCCTCGACGATCGCCTTGAGCTGATCGTTGAGGGCTTCAGCCTGTTGCGGGGAGATGTCCTGCCGCGCAATGACCACGTGTTCGTAATAGGCCATGTTCATCCTCTTCCGTGGGCGAGGGGCGGCGCGGGAGACCGGCGGAAGATCCGGCTCCGGCGATGGCTCCGTCGACTTAGGCTGGGGATGGACGAGCGCCACCCCAGGCTACGACCGTGACGGACCGTCCCTCAGGAAGCGGCGGACCATACGGATCTTCTTTGGGAATGCAAGGTGAAACTCCTGGGCATCAAGCCTTTTGCGGCAGTCTGTGCAACACGACGTGCAGGGCTATCCCGGCGAGGATCGCGATAGTCAGGTTAGAAAAGACGGTCAGAAGGAAGGTGACGGCCAGCACCACCGCCTCACGCCAGGGGCCGCGCAAGGCGGCGGGCAGCTTGTCCGCCTCGCTCATGTTCCAGGCGACGATCAGGAGGATGGCGGCCAGCGCTGGCATGGGCGCACGACCCATCAGGGGCGCGAACAGCCACATGGCCAGCGCGATGAAGCCCGCATGAAACACCCCGGCCATCGGCGACTTCGCCCCGGCGCGGATGTTGGTCGCTGTGCGGGCGATGGCGCCGGTGGCGGGTAGGCCTCCGAACAGGGACGAGGCGATGTTCGCGACGCCCTGGGCCAGCAACTCCGCATTGGCGCGGTGCTGACCGCCGGTCAGTCGGTCAGCGACCTTGGCCGACAACAGGGACTCAATTCCCGCCAGAAAGGCGATGTTGAAGGCGGACGGCAGGAGATCGATCAACAGGCCTGTGGATAACTTGGGCATGTGCGGCGCCGGCAGGCCGGACGGCAGGGCGCCGAAGCGGCTGACTATCGTATCGACCGGCAGGCGCAGCAGCACCGCGATCCCCGCCGCGCCCGCCGTCGCGACCAGGAGGGACGGCAGCTTGGGGACGTAACGCTTCATCGCCTCGATGGAGGCCATGGCGGCGAGGGTGAGGAGCAGAGCCGGGAGGGCTAGGTGGGGCAAGCCCTGCGCGACCGCGGCGAGTTTTGAGCCTACCTCGGCGGCGGACTTCGGCACGTGCAGGCCCAGTGCGTCGGGAAGCTGGCTCGTCGCGATGATCACCGCGATCCCCGCTGTGAAGCCTGTGATCACCGGCGTGGGCGTCAGGTGGATAAACCGCCCGAGCCGCAAGGCGGCGGCGATCACCAGCAACACTCCCGCCATCAAGGTCGCGCAGACGAGGCCGGTATAGCCATGGAGGGCGAGGGTTCCGGCGACGATGGTGACGAAGGCGCCGGTCGGGCCGCCGATCTGCACCCGGCTGCCGCCGAGGGCTGAGATGATAAGGCCTGCGACCACCGCCGTGATCAGGCCCTTGTCTGGCGTCGCGCCGGACGCGATGGCCAGCGCCATGGAGAGCGGTAGAGCGACGACGGCCACCGTCAGTCCCGCCGCCAGATCCGCCCGCAGATCAGAGAGGCCATAGCCCTCCTGAAAGACAAGGTGCAGTTTCGGGACCAGCGTGCCGGACGCGCGGTGGGTCACGATCTCGGACTGGGTTGAGGGTCGGGCATCTGGTCAGACTAGCCGACTTCGCCCGTCATGGCTTTGTCGCGCATCAACCGCGCGACGCACCGCCTAGTTCCCGCCGGACTTCCAGGCCTTCACCGCGGCCATGGTCTTGGCCACGTGCTGGTCCGGGTTCATCGCCGAATAGGAAAGGGCGACCTTGCCGTTGGGGGTGATCACGTAGGAGACGCGGTCCGTGTACCCAACCACCGGGATCACCGCGTCGTACTGGGCGGAGATCTTCTTGTCCGGGTCGGCGGCGACGGCGAACTTGTCGCGGCACTCAACCTTGGAGAACTCCGCCACTCGATTCGCATTGCCGGAGGTGACGCCGACCACCGTGGCGCCCAGCTTGGCGAAGTCAGCGGTGGCTTCTGCGAAGTCATGAGCTTCCTTAGTGCAGCCCGAGGTGAAGGCGGCGGGGAAGAAGTAGAGAACGACAGGGCCCTTCTTGAGGGCGTCCGAGAGCTTAAAGGTGAAGGTCTTGCCGGCCAGCGAAGCTTGCGCTTGGAAATCCGGGGCGCTGGCGCCTTCCTTGAGCGAGGCCCGTGCGGGCGGAGCGGCGAGACCGATGGCGCCGAAGGCGGCGGCGGCTGTGAAGGCGGTGAACAACGGCGAACGGGACATGGGCATTGAGATCCTTGCCGGTTGGAACGCTAGGGGAGAAGTGGGTATCGCCGCGGCCCCGCGCAATCGGCCTCTTTCCCTTTTGTGCGACAGCCACTACTCGTGGGCCGAAGATCAGATTGCAGGGATCGAGCAGACTCATGAGTTTAGCCCTTCTGTTTCCGGGACAGGGAAGTCAGTCCGTCGGCATGGGCGGCGCGCTGGCGGCGGCGTTTCCCGTCGCACGGGACGTGTTCGGCGCCGTGGATGAGGCGCTGGGCCAGAACCTGTTCCAGCTGATGCAGGAAGGCCCCGAGGCGGAACTGACCCTGACGGAAAATGCGCAGCCCGCCCTGATGGCGGTGAGCCTCGCCGTCGTGCGGGTGCTGTCGGAAGAGTTCGGCGTGAAGGTGACCCGCGCGGCCTACGCCGCCGGCCACAGCCTCGGCGAATACTCGGCTCTGGCCGCCACAGACGCCCTGTCTATCGTCGAGACCGCCAAGCTATTGAAGCTGCGCGGGCAGGCCATGCAGCTCGCGGCCCCCGTTGGCTCAGGGGCCATGGCGTCCCTCGTGGGCCCCAAGGTCAATGTCGCTCTCGCTGAGATGGCTGCTGAGGCCGGTTGCGCCGCAGGCGTGTGCGCCGTCGCCAATGACAACAATCTCGGCAATGTGGTGATCTCCGGCGACAAGGCGGCGGTGGATCTGGCCATCGCCAAGGCCAAGGAACTGGGCGCCAGAGCCATTCCGCTGAACGTCGCCGCGCCTTTCCATTGCCCGCTGATGCAGCCGGCGGCTGAAGCGATGGAGGCGGCGCTTTCGGGCACTGGCGTCAACCGGCCGCTGATCCCCATCGTCGCCAATGTCACCGCCCGCCCGATCAGCGACCCCGACGAGATCCGCCGCCTTCTTGTTCAGCAGGTCACCGGCCGCGTCCGCTGGCGGGAATCGATCAACTGGCTGGCGGAAGAGGGCGGCGTCAGCCGCTTTGCAGAGCTTGGCGCGGGCAAGGTGCTGGCCGGCATGGTCAAGCGCATGGTCCCCGAGGCCGAGACGGTCTCGCTCAACACCCCAGAAGACCTCGAGGCCTTCGCCAAGTCCTTCTGAGGGCGAGCGAAGCGCAAGGCTGAACTTTTCGGAGATATCCCATCATGTTTGATCTGACGGGCAAGACCGCCCTGGTGACCGGCGCTTCCGGCGGACTGGGCGGCGCGATCGCCCGCGCCTTCCATGCGCAAGGCGCCCACGTTGTTCTCTCCGGCACCCGAGAGGCGGCGCTGCAGGCGGTCGCCGATGAGCTCAAGGACCGTGTGTCCATCGCCGTGGCCGACCTCGCGGACGATACCTCCGTAGACGGGCTGGTCGGTCGGGCGGAGGCGGCGGCGGGGCCTCTCGACATCTTAGTGTCCAACGCCGGCCTCACCCGCGACGGCCTGTTGCTGCGTATGAAGGACGACGACTGGTCGCTGGTGCAGAAGGTCAATCTTGAGGCCTATTTCCGCCTCAGCCGCGCGGCGCTGAAGGGCATGTTCAAGCGCCGGTCCGGGCGAATCATCGGCATCACTTCGGTCGTCGGCGTGACCGGCAATCCGGGGCAGGCGAACTATGCCGCGTCCAAGGCTGGCATGATCGGCTTCTCCAAGGCCCTCGCCGCCGAGGTGGCGGGACGAAATGTCACCGTCAATTGTGTGGCGCCCGGGTTCATCGCCAGCCCGATGACCGACGCGCTCACAGACGCGCAGCGCGCCGCGATTCTCACCCGTATTCCTGCCGGACGGCTGGGGGCGGGGGAGGACATCGCGGCGGCCTGCGTGTACCTCGCCAGCGACGCTGGCGGCTACGTCACGGGCCAGACCTTGCACGTCAATGGCGGTATGGCGATGATCTGACCGATAGGGCTTCCTTTCGGGAGGCGCTGGCAAGGCGAAAATTAGTGTGCTAGTCCGTCCCCTGACGGCAGTCGGCCCGCACGGCGTAAGCTGGCGAAGCTAGGCGGTCTTGTCGGCGGGAGACGGGTCAAAGTCAGGCTTGGATTTACGCGAACACAACCTCATGACGGCGCCCTCGGGACCAATGTGAAACCGGCGTCGTCTCTCAACCAATAAAGGGTCTAACTGAATGTCTGACATCCTCGAGCGCGTGCGCAAGATCGTGATCGAGCACCTTGACGCGGATCCGGCCAAGGTGACCGACAAGGCCAGCTTCATCGATGACCTTGGCGCCGACAGCCTCGACAACGTTGAGCTGGTGATGGCGTTCGAAGAGGAATTCGACATCGAAATCCCGGACGACGCCGCCGAGCACATCCAAACTGTCGGCGACGCTGTGAAGTTCATCGCGGAGCGTCTGGGCGCCTAATCAGGCGTCTGGTGGTCCTGCGGGCGGGCGGTATATCCGCGCCAGGCTCGTTTTTCGGCGCGTCGCCCTGTCCACTCTGGACTTCGGCGGCGCGCCGAAACCATTTGTGGGCTAGAGCGAAATCTGGTCTGATTGAGTCGGAACTTGCTCGTAAGTGTATATATTTAGGGCATTTTCTGCGACGAGCCGGTGTCCGTTTGGTCGAAAAAGGCTCTAGCTGGAACATGTTAACGTGTAAGGGATGAGACGGCAGATGCGTCGTGTGGTCATCACCGGAATAGGGCTTGTGACGCCTCTGGCCAATGGCCGGGAGCTGAGCTGGTCGCGTCTGCTCGCCGGTCAGTCGGGGGCCGGTCGAATCACGGGCTTCGATCCGGAAGGCTACGCCTGTCAGATCGCCTGCGAAGTGGCGCGGGTCGACGGCCGCGCAGGGGGCGCGCCGGGGATGGAGGGCGTGTTCGATCCCGAGCAGATCCTGCCCGCCCGCGAGATCCGCCGCATCGACGACTTCATTCTTTACGGGATCGCGGCGGCGGACGAAGCTGTGCGCGACTCCGGCTGGATGCCCGAGGACGAGGAAGGTCGCGAGCGGACCGGCGTCATCATCGGCTCCGGCATCGGCGGCCTCGGCACGATCGCCGACGCTGCGGTGGAGCTGGAAGCCAAGGGGCCAAGGCGGATCAGCCCGTTCTTCATCCCTTCCGCCCTGATCAATCTCGCCTCGGGGCAGGTCTCCATCCGATTCGGCTTCAAGGGACCGAACCACTCCGTCGTCACCGCCTGCGCCACCGGCGCCCACGCGATCGGCGACGCCACCCGCATGATCAAGTACGGCGACGCCGACGTGATGGTCGCCGGCGGGGCTGAGGCGGCCATCTGCAAGCTGGGCGTCGCGGGCTTCATCGCCTGCCGCGCGATGTCCACAGCCTTCAACGCTGCGCCCGAAAAGGCGTCACGTCCGTACGATAAGGATCGGGACGGGTTCGTGATGGGCGAAGGAGCTGGTGTGCTGGTGCTGGAGGAATACGAACACGCCAAGGCGCGGGGCGCGAAGATCTATGCCGAAGTGCTGGGCTATGGCCTGTCAGGCGACGCCTACCACATCACGTCGCCCGCGCCGGACGGCGACGGCGGTTTCCGGGCCATGGCGGCGTCCCTGAAGGATGCAGGACTGACCCCCTCCGACATCGACTACATCAACGCCCACGGCACCTCGACGCCCCTGGGCGACGAGATCGAGCTTGCCGCCGTCGAGCGGCTAATGGGCAATCATGCGGCGAACGTGGCCATGTCTTCGACCAAGTCCGCCATCGGCCACCTTTTGGGCGCCGCAGGGGCGGTGGAGGCGGCGTTTACGGCGCTCGCCCTGCGAGATCAGATTGCGCCGCCGACGCTGAACCTCGACAATCCTTCGGTTAATTCCGCCATAGATCTCCTCCCGCTGAAGGCCCGCCAGATGAAGATCAACACCGCGCTGTCCAACAGCTTCGGCTTTGGCGGCACCAATGCGTCGCTGATCCTGGGGCGGGCCCCATGAACGGCCGGGGATCCGAGGCCCCGCGCGGCGTCCTTGCAGGGGTAGCGAGCGCGGTTGTCACCCTGACCTTCATCGTCGCCCTGGCGGCGGCGGGCGGGCTGTTCGCCTACATTTCCCGCGGACCGGCGGCTCAGTCGGGAGAAGCGACGACGGTGGTCCTGCGCAAAGGCGCCGGTCTGGCCGAGATCGCGGGTGAGCTCAGCACCGCCCGCGTGATCCCCAGCGCGCCGCTCTTCATCGCGCTGGCGGAAGTCACCGGATCGGCGCACCGCATCAAGTCCGGGGAGTATCTCATCCCCTCCCGCGCCTCGGTCTCCGACATCCTGCGCAAGCTGCGCGCCGGGGATATCGTGCGACACAAGATCACCGTACCGGAGGGGGCGAGCTCAAAGCAGATCCGCGACCTTCTGACCAAGTCGGACGTTTTGGTCGGCGACACGCCGGAGGTGGCCGAAGGCTCCGTCCTTCCGGAGACCTATGACGTCACCCGCGGCGAGAGCCGGTCCGCCGTCGCGCTGCGCATGACAGCGGCGATGGACAAGGTGTTGGCGCAGTACTGGGCCAAGCGCAAGGCCGACCTGCCGATCCATTCGCCGGAGGAGGCGGTGATCCTTGCGTCCATCGTTGAGAAGGAAACCGCCAAGGAGGCTGACCGCCCCCGCGTCGCGGCCGTCTATATCAACAGGTTGCGCATCGGCATGAAGCTCGACGCCGACCCGACGGTGATCTACGGCGTCACAGGCGGGTTGCCCCTGGGCCGCGGCATCCGGGCTTCCGAGCTCGCCGCCGACACGCCCTACAACACCTATGTCCACGCAGGCCTGCCGCCGACGGCCATCGCCAATCCGGGGCGCGCCTCCATCGCCGCCGTCCTCGACCCGCCGCAGACCAATGAGCTCTATTTCGTCGCTGACGGGACCGGCGGTGCGGCGTTCGCAGCGACCCTGGCGGAGCATGAGAAGAACGTCGCCCGCTGGCGCGAGATCGAACGCCAGAAGGCCGGCCCTTCCTTACGTCCGTCGCAGGACGTGTCCGCGCGACATCTCGCCGGCAAGAAGCGCTGAGAATGGCCCTTTCCGGAATGACCGGCTTCGCCCGGGCGGACGGCGTCCTTGGGCGCTGGTCCTGGGTGGTTGAGGCGCGGTCGGTCAATGGCCGGACGCTCGAGGCGCGGTTCCGTGGCCCCAGTGGTTTCGAAGGGCTGGAGCGCGTGGCGCGGGACGGGGCTCAGGCCCGTTTCGGCCGGGGACAGATTCAGATCTCCCTGCAGACGCGGCGGGAAGAGACGATCGGCGCGCTGCGCGTCAATACCGCCCTTCTCGATGAGCTGATCGACGTGTGCAACCGCTATCGCACCCGCGCCGGACTGGGAGAGCCAAGGCTCGACGGCCTCCTGGCCGTGCGCGGCGTCGTCGAGACCGCCGAGGAAACCGAGACGCCGGAGGCGAGGGCCGAGCTTGAAACCGCCATGGGCCTCACCGTGATCCAGGCGCTCGACCGCTTGAAGGAGGCGAGGGCCGGGGAGGGCGCGGCGCTGGCGCCCGTGCT
>CAIUZX010000215.1 GCA_903903715.1 uncultured Caulobacterales bacterium | reverse complement strand
GTCATCAGGGCCTCGGTAAAGCCCTTCACCGCGAACTTGGCTGCCGAATAGGCCGTGTGCGGCGTCGTCTGGCCGATGGAGGCGTAGAAGCCATTGACGCTGGAGGTGTTGGTGATGTGCCCGGACGCCGACTTGATCACCAGCGGCAGGAACACCCGCGTGCAGATATAGACCCCGCCCCAGCAGACGTTGAAGGTCCGCTCCCAGCTCTCCCGCGGGTCGGTGATGATCGAGCCGCCGCCGCCGATGCCGGCGTTGTTGAAGAGATAGTCGATGTGGTCGGTCGAGAGCGTCGCCGTCACATGGTCCCGGAACGCCGTCACCTGCGCCTCGTTCGAGACGTCGGCGACGTGGCTGATCACCTTGACCCCCTGCGGCAGACCGTCTTGCTGGCACAGGCGCAGGGTCTCGGCCATGGCTTTTGCGGAGACGTCGCACATGGCCACGTGGCAGCCTTCCGCCGCCAGCTGACGCACCAGCTCGCGCCCCATGCCCGTCCCGCCGCCGGTCACCACGGCGATCTTTCCGCTGAAGTCCTTCATGTGTTCGCTCCCCCTTTTGCGTCGCGTGAGGCCTGCGCCCCTGCCTTTCCCCTAGATTGGCAGACCGCCGCCGCCATGCCTAGGGCGGGCGAGGGAGGAGGGTCGTGCCGGACGCCGCCATTTATGGGCTGCAGTCTATTCGCCGGTGTCACCAGTCCGTGGAGAGATAGGCCGATGCCGCCCGTCCACTTGTCGGGACATAGAAACCGGACCCCAGCACAACGAGGCTATATTCATTTGTGACGTTGGTCATTTGAACTCTTGCCGAAAACTTATGTTTCCCGATTGAAAATTTATACCTACCGCCAATGTCCAACGCGCCATACGCAGGTATCTTGACCGCATTGTCAGCTTGTCCAAATTGCTTGGATTGGTAATTGATTGAAGAATCTACCGATATTGGGCTAAAAAATGGCAATATATAATCGATGTTCAATTGAAATGTGTTGTCTGAAAGCCCTGCGGGTCGTGACCTAATGAATGTATCCGTCGGTTTGGCGCGGGCGCGGGGTTTATACAAGACGGCGCCCGCAACGATCGTCATGCCGTCGATGGGGTGTTGGCTGTAACTGATTTCCAAGCCCCGGTGGGTCTCTGTGCCAAGCATCCCGAAATATTCGTCTTGATTCAGTCCTATGTAGGGCTTTTTGATATGGAAATAACCGATGACGATTGCGCCGTCGTTCGGCAATTTCGTCTTCAAGCCCACGTCCCATTGCGTGGTGCGGCTGGCCGGCGCCACCTGGTGGGCGTTTGCGGCATAGGACGGGGCGAAGCCGGAGTCCTCCAGACCCTGGACGGCGCCGCCATACAGGGTGACAAGAGAATTCGGGTGAACGGCGATGGAAAGGCTGGGTTGCCACAGGTCGTCCGCGTGGGAGGACGCCGTCAAGCCAGGCTCGTGAACATCATGCAGATAGTGCGTATGGATCGCGCCAACTGTCATTTCGGCCCAGCCGGGGCGACCGAGACTGTACGACAGTCCTTCCGTGAGCTGTCGGACGGTTTCCCTCGTCAGAGCGCTGTCGTCGAATACAGGTTTTGGATCGTTCAGATACCCGTTTAGTTTTGCAGCGCCAAAATCAACCGTCGAACCAGAGCCATAGACGTGTTGCTCCTCGCGTCCGCGTATCATAACGGTCAGGACCTGCTTGATCGTTCCTTCGGACAGCGTCTTCTCCGCCCGCCATTCTCCGCTTGTCGCCGTGGAGACGGAGGACGGGAACGCCGTGACGGATCGCCGCGCCGTTGAAGGCGTGTCCAAAGTAAATAGATTGAGAAAAGACGTGTCGGATCTGAATTCTGATCGAAATATTCCAATAGAATGTGACCAGCCTGCCATATGAATATTGGATAAAGCGCCTGCATTCACGCCAAAGCTGTTGGTAAAATCCCAGTTCGGTCCCGGATACAGGTTCCGCTTAATGGTCTGAGGCGT
Source organism: uncultured Caulobacterales bacterium (assembly GCA_903903715.1). Classification (GTDB taxonomy): domain Bacteria; phylum Pseudomonadota; class Alphaproteobacteria; order Caulobacterales; family Caulobacteraceae; genus CAIMFV01. The sequence continues at coordinate 699 of CAIUZX010000215.1, read as the reverse complement.
AAACGGGCCGAGCGCCTGATAAACGCCTTGAGATGTTTCGTGATCGGCGCCCGAGATATCTGCGAAGGCCGAGACTTCGATATCTGCATTGACTTTCCAGTAGGGCGCCACGCCCAGATTATAAGTCGTGGAACCGCCGCCATTACTGAAGTGATTTCGGTACCAGCTGAATCCGCCTGAGACGCTGATGTCGGGTCGCCGAAGGTTGCGCGCGATGTCAAACTCGACGCCGTTGCTGCTGAACGGGCCAAGGCCCAGGACGGTTGAGACGGCGTTTGCCGATTCGGCCCGCTTGAGGGTTATATCAACGATGCCCGTCGGAGCGGGAAAGGCGTATTCTTGAGCCGCCAACCCGACCCGCAGGGTCGTGAACGATTGCACACGGCTGCTCAACGACGCCTGTTCATCAAAATAAAGACCGTCTATTCTGTAGTTTCCGGCAACGCCGGGTGAAAATCCGCGAATGGCGCCTTCGCTGTAAAGGCCCAGGGACTCATGCCCGATTTCCAGACCAAATGCGTCGTCCGCGCGGGTGACAGCGTTCTCGTCAACCTTTTGTGCGAAGCCTGGCGAGCTCACCAATGCGCTCAGGGAAAAGAGGACGGCGCGCAGCGCGGTCTTGCGGCCCTTGGTGGGTGACCGCTGATCGAACAGACCTTGCGCACTTAAACAGGGCACGCCTGACCCTCAAGCAGCGGT
>CAIUZX010000214.1 GCA_903903715.1 uncultured Caulobacterales bacterium | reverse complement strand
GGGCAAACCCGTCTCCTGCGCAATCGTCGTGAACCCGCCCAGCAGGCACAGCGTGCGCCGCACCTCGTTCGTCTGCGGCGGGGAGCTCACAAAGTCTTCAGCGTCTGCGAAGCGCGTTTCGAACAGCCGCTTCAGGGCGGGGGCGAGCGCGTCGCGGTCCGCCGACTGAGCCGCCGGAGGATAGAGCGCCGCAAGCTCCGCCGCCTCCCCGCTCAGCACCATGTCATGGACAAAGCCCAAAGGCCGCAGCGGCGTCGCCGCCGCCATGTGCCCTGGAAAGTCGAGCGCGGCGAAGGGCGCCATCAGCCGCGCCATAACGCCGCCCGCCAGCCCGTTCTCGCGCATCAGGTCAAGCACGACCGCGGAAAACGGGGACCCCAGCGCCACGCAGCCGCGGGCCTGCACGGCGAAAGCTTTGTCGAGGGCGTCGGAGATCGAGGTCATGGCCGCGAGCTTACACCCCGGGCGACGGCGGCCAAGATTGATTGCGTTCGTCATTGGATCGGGACGAGACAAAAAAAGGCCCCGGGACTACTCCCCGGGGCCGGACGCTACTGACTTTTCAAACGCGTTTGAGGACGCTTACTTCTTCGATTGAACCGCTTCGACGAGGCTCGTCGCGCGCTCGTTGAGCGGCTTGATCGTGTCCTTCACCGCCGAGGCGACGATTTCCGAGGCGTAGTTCATCTGAGCGATGTAGGATTCCATCGCGGTCTTCGCGAAGCTGGTCTGCAGCTCGACGACTTCCTGGATGCTGCGCGCGCCGGCGAGGGCCTTGGCGGCGGAGGTGTTGTCTTCGACGGTCTTCTTGGTGAAGGCCATCGCCTGAGCGCCCAGAGCTTCAGCGCCCTTGGTCGCGGCGGTCACCGAAGCGATCATCGCTTCGAGGTTCTTCTTGGAGTGCGCGTTCATGTCGTTCAGAGCCGAGAGCGACTTGTCGGCGGCGTCCTTGAACGCCTGATTGCCGGCCGCAGTGACTTGATCAACCGTCGCCTTGATGTGTTCAGCGCCGTCAGCCATGGGGAAATCTCCAAATTAAAGGGTTGGAAGGGCCGGATACGCCGCCCGAGAAACACTTGGGCCAACGTTCGCCGTTCGACCTGTGGCGCTTTCTTAGTCGTTAACGAGGGTTTTCGTCAACGAGAATGTCGCGCTGCACAATGAATTTTTTGTGCAGCGCATCATCCCCTGTCAGGGGCATTGGGATGCCTGTAAGGTGAATTTGATGCAAAACATGGCGTCGCTCAATCACCTCTTGTTTACTTTGGTGAAAGGAGCGTTGAACGATGCTAAGCCGAGAGCGAAGGCGGGTCGCCTCCGCCTGACAGTCGCTAGACGGACCCATTGTATGTTGAATCTCCATCGCCTCACCTCGCGTCTCGCCGCAGCCATGGTCGCCGTCATCGGCTTCGCAGGCGCGGCAAGCTCGGCTTCGGCCCAGGGCGGCGAACCGCTGTTCCAGCACGAGAAATACGCGGCAGTTGTGGTGGACGCGACCAGCGGCGAGGTTCTGTATGCGCGCCGGGCCGATGAGCCCCGCTATCCGGCCTCGATCACCAAGATCATGACGCTTTATCTCACCTTCGAAGCCATGGCCAAGGGCCGGCTGAAGGCGGACGACCGCGTCCCGTTCTCAGGCCACGCGGTCAACCAGGCGCCGTCGAAGCTGGGCGTCCGCGCCGGCGACAGCATCTCCGTCGACGATGCGATCCGCGCGATCGCGGTCAAGTCGGCCAACGACGTCGCCGTGGCGATGGCCGAACGGATCGGCGGGACCGAGGCCCACTTCGGCGAGATGATGACCCAGAAGGCCCACGATATCGGTATGGGCCACAGCCGCTTCGCCAACGCCTCGGGTCTGCCTGACCCGCGCCAGATCACGACGGCCCGGGACATCGCCATCCTGTCCCGCGCCGTGATGCGCGACTATCCGCAGTATTACGGCTATTTCGGCATCAAGAGCTTCATGTGGCGCGGCCACGAGATCACCAACCACAACCAGCTTCTCAAGCGCACCGAGGGCGTGGACGGCCTGAAGACGGGCTTCACCAATGCGGCGGGCTTCAATCTGGCGGCGTCGGCGTCAAGAAACGGGCGCCGGCTGATCACCGTCGTGATGGGCGGATCGTCCACGGCGGCGCGGGATGAAAACGTCGAGGACCTGCTGAACGGCGGCTTTGAAGTGCTGGCCAAGCGTGCGCAGGGGCAGAACATCACGCTCGCCTCCACACTGCATGAGCCGGCGGACTCCGCCGGCGGCCCGGTCCAGCGTCCGCCGACGGAAATGGGCTCGGGCGAGCAGCAGGGCATGAAGATCGTTGTGGGGGAGACCGCGCCGATGACGCTCGCCACCCTGCCCCCTTCCCTGGCAAATGAAGGCGCGTCCGGCCCCGCCGCGGCGCCTCCGGGCGCCGGATCTGCGGCGGCGCAGGGTCTCGTCTGCGTCAAGGCGCACGGTAAGGGTCGTCATCATCACCGGGCCTATTGCTACAAGCCGCAGGATGTCGCCAAGGCGGCGTCGGCGCCCGCCTGCGCCCCGCATCGCGGCAAGCATCACGCCAAGGCCTGCGCTGCGACGGGCGCCGTCAAGACCGCCAAGGCCTCCGGCAAGTATCAGGTGCAGGTGGGCGTGTTCCCGACACCGAAGGAGGCCCGCTCTGAACTTGCCAGCCTTCGGGTGAAGTACTCCCGCCTCCTGACCGATCAGCGTCGGGTGGAGAAGGCCGGTCAGGGCAAGTACCGCGCGCGGTTCGCGGGCTTTGGTCAGGATGAAGCCAAGCAGGCGTGCGAGACCCTCACGTCCAAGGGCGTGCGCTGCATCGTCATCGCCGGTTCGTAAGGGCGATCACTCAATAAAATCAGGAATGAAGGAGCTCAGCTCAGCCTTCGCCGTGGTCGGCGTGCGCTTCAAGCTCCCAGTGCCGCACAGGCCCGATATCCACGTGCACGAAGTCCGAGCCCGGATAATAGCCGACCCCGCCACGGCCCAAGCCCTTGGCCGCGTCACGCAGGTCCGAAAGCTCGATCCCCGGCGCGCGGATGTCGATCGCCTTGCCCTGCATGTGCAGGCTGTGATGGGCGACGCCGGAGCCTGACCGCGCGAGCCGCGCATTGGTCTTCGGCGAGCGATATCCGGAAATCACCTGGAACGGCTGGCCGGTCTCAAGCTTTGCGGACAGCTGGTGCAGCACGTCCAGAAGACCCGGCTGGATCTGGTGGACCTGCCCCGTGCGGAAGTCCCGCAGGAAGTGGTTCACCTTGGACAGGGCGGTGTGGAGGTACTTCCCGCCCTGAAAATAAGTCACCGAAATGTGTTCGCCGGTGTGCAGATTGTGCAGTGCGAGAGCCCTTGGCTCATGCCCCACGAAGGCCTTTGACCAGGCCGCTGCGGGCGCGCCCACAAGACCCGTGGAAAGGGCTGCAGACCCAAGCGAAATAAGGTTTCGGCGATTGATCATCACGTGTCGACGACCCTGAGGCCGCCGCCCTGACTGTGAGCGATAGGCCACAAAGCCGAGAGTCACGCAGTGTGTCAAGTTGTTGACGGATTCCGCGCTGCATCAATCAGCTGGATCAGCGCCTGATCCCAGCCGTAGATGTCCTGACGGAAGCCCACCTGGCCCTTGCCGACATAGGCCGTCCAGTAGAGGATCACGACATCCACCGGCGTCTGCAGATGCACGCGCTTGGTGTCGCCAGAATCAATCGCCTCCTGGATCGCTTCCGGCGTCCACTCGGGAATGTCGGACAACAAGAGGTCCGCCAGCGCCTTGGGATTCTGCAGCCGGATGCACCCGTGGCTCTGCGCGCGAGATTCCGTCGCAAAGGTCGAGTGTGTCGGCGTATCGTGCAGATAGACGCCGTACGGGTTGGCGAAGTCGAACTTCAGCTTGCCCAGGGCTGACGGACCGGCCGCCTGCTGCAGCCGGACGCCGCCGTTAGGCCCATCCGGCAGAACGCGGAAGCCGTGCTCCTCCAGATAGCCCGGATGCTTCTTTTCCTTCGGCCAGTATTCGCGCTTGGCGATGGCGTAGGGCACGTTCCAGGGCGGATTGATCACGATGGAGTCGATCCTGGACTGCAGCATCGGCGACTGATCCTTCGGACGTCCCGCCACGGCGCGCATGGTCAGGCCAGGATAGTTGTTGTTGAACACCGTCATCCCCGCCGCGGCGATGTTCACCTCGATGCGGTTGGCGGGCATGTCGCGGTCGATCCAGCGCCAGCGCTCGAGATTGGCGATGATCTGCATCACCCGCTGCTCGACCGGCGTATTGAGCGCGGTTAGCGTACGGCCGTCGACGATACCGGTGTTGTTGAGGCCGTTGCGCAGCTGATATCGGCGGACGGCCTCGGTCAGGTCGGCGTCGTAGGCTTCCGGGTTCGAGGTCGGCGCGATCTGCGAATCCTCGACCAGAAGGCGCGCGCGGAGCGCCGCCACCCGAGCGCCGGTCGCTCCCGGCGCCAGCGCTGGCCCGGGCGCAATCTTGTCCCAGCCCCCGCGGGCGGCGATGTCGCGATAGGTCGCCAAGGCGCCGCGCAGGGCGGTGTAGCCCTGATAGCGGGGCGCAAGATCGTCGATCCAGGCCGCCAGCCGGTCCTCCGCCACCGCGGCGGCGAAGCTGCGGTCGGGCGTGAAGGGCTCTGGCCGAACACCCCAGTTCTTGCGGAAGCTGTCGAGGGCCACGCGCTGACCGTGCTGCGCGCGGGCGTAGCGGATCAGCGCGACTTTCAGCTCCCGGTCGGCCTTGGCGCGGATTTCGGGATCGTCGGACTGGACCCGCAGCGCGAGATCCGGCGCCGAAAACTCATTCTTGATGAAGCCGTGGCTGGGCGCCTCGTCGAGCGTCTTGAGGATCAACGCCTGATCGGCGGGACGCAGAGTGATCGTCGACAGGTCCATCACCGGACGGGCGCGCACATTGAAGGGCGGCGGCGGCGGCGGCGGGGGCGGCGCCGGCGTGGCGCTCGCGGGTGACGCGGGGTTGGCGCCGGCGGGCGCAGTGGGCGTCGCAACCTTGGCGGGACGCAACACGACGGCGGCCTTGTCAGGCGCGCGCGTCGGGGTCGGCGCAAGGGAGGGCGCGGCTGCGGCCAGGCCTGCAGCGGCCGTCAGAGCCGCCACGGCGCCCCCCAGACCCGTCAGCACCCCTGCCCGCCCCAAAACCCGAGCGGAAGACAAAATCTGTCGCACCAATTCGCCCCTCATAACCGCAACGCGTCTACATATCCGAGTGATGCGGCGTCGGCGTGTCAAAATCACGACAGGCGGCAACTTCGGAAGACGGCGGATGAATGATTAACGCATCCTAAGGGTCGGGGGAACTAGCCAGGCGACAGCTGCAGCTGGATCACGTCCGTGCGGCCGGTCCGGAACCCCGCCTCGCAGTAGCAGAGGTAGAAGCGCCACAACCTGCGGAACTGCTCGTCGAACCCCTGCGCCTTGATCTCGGGCCAGGCCGCCTCGAATCGCTCCGCCCACTGGCGCAGCGTATCGGCATAGTCCACGCCGAACCTTCGCACAGCGCCATAGGACAACCCCGCCGCCTGTGTGGCGGTCCGCAGCTTCGCCTCAGACGGGAGCATGCCGCCCGGGAAGACGTAGCGTTTGATGAAGTCCGAGCGCTTGCGATACTCGTCGAACAGATCGTCGCGGATGGTGATGATCTGCAGCCCCGCCCGGCCGCCCGGCGCCAGCACCCGGCGGATCCGGTCGAAATAGGCGGGCCAGTAGGCCTCTCCCACCGCTTCGAACATCTCGATCGAGGCGATGCGGTCGAAGCGACCCTCAAGATCGCGATAGTCGATCAGCTTGATCTCCGCCCGCTCGGAAAGTCCCTGCTCGAACAGGCGCTTGCGGGCGAATTCGGCCTGGGCCTGCGAGATGGTTATGGCCGTGACCTTGGCGCCCACGGTCTTGGCCGCAAACTCGGCGAACCCGCCCCAGCCGCAGCCGATCTCCAGCGCGTGATGCCCCGCCTGCAGATCCATGTCCCTGGCCAGCGTCGCGTACTTGTGGTGCTGCGCGGCCTCGAGGCTCTGTTCCGGCGAGGTGAACAGGGCCGACGAATAGGTCATGCTGGGGTCGAGCCAAAGGCTGTAAAAGTCGTTGCCGAGGTCGTAGTGCGCGTGGATGTTGCGCCGCGACCCCTTGCGGCTGTTCCGGTTCAGAGCATGCGCCAGCGCGTTCAGGGCGCGCATCAACGGGTTGCCGTCCACAAGACGCGCCAGCCGATCAAAATTGCTCGAAAGCGCTTCGAGCAAAGCGGACAGGTCCGGCGTGTCCCACTCCCCGGCGATGTAGCCTTCGGCGAGACCGATGTCCGCGGAGGCCAGCACCCGCCCGATGAAGCGGAAGTCGATGACGTGCAGCCTTGCATGCGGCGCCTCTCCGGTCGCGCCGATATGGAGCTCGTGCCCGGAGGGCAGCACCACCGTCAGGCTGCCGCTCATCCAGTTCTCCGCCGCGATCTTCAGCGCCTGGCGGAACGCGGCCGGGGCGCGGCGCAACTCTGGCGTCCGCCACAGGGGAACGGCGCCGTCGGCCGGGTTCATTGCAGCCCGATCCGTCATTTCGAAGTCTCCTTGGACGCGCCGAAGACGCGACCGATGATCACCGTCGCCACGCACGCCGCCGTCGCGGTTGCAAAGCATCCCCAGGCCATGTCGATCAAGGACACCTTCAACGTCCAGTGCTGGAGGGTCGCCAGATTGGTGAGGTCATATGTGGCGTAGGCGATGAGGCCAAGCCAGGCCCCTTGCGTCGCCGCCCGCAGCGCCCCCCCCGATGACAGGGCCGGCGCCACGGCGAAGCGCACCACGCCCGCAATATAGACAAGATAGAAGGCCAGCGACGCGACTGGCTCCGGCGACGGCAGGGTCAGCTTGCCGATCTCCGGAAGATAGACGGTCGAGAAGGACTGAGTGAGCCAGACCGCGTCCAGCGCGCCGAACACCAGAGCCGTCGCCAGATAGGCGGCCGCTATTCGCCACATGATCACACTCTCTCCACTTTCAAACCCATGCCCTGCAAGTCCTTGACCACCGTCATGGCGCAGAGCCTTCCGCCGCAGCTGTCCGTTTCGGGAACCATGGGAAGAAGGCGCTGACGCTCGCCTGATAGGCCTGATAGACGGCGCCGCGCGACTCCACCATCGCCGCTTCCAGCAATGGCACGCCGCTGACATAGCGCAACAGGTAGAACATGAAGGCGGGTCCCGACCAGGCGAGCCATCCGGCGAGATAGCCGCCGCCAGGATCGAGCGCGATCACCGCATAGGCGACCCACGTCAGCCACTCGAAGAAATAGTTGGGATGACGCGACAGAGCCCACAATCCC
>CAIUZX010000213.1 GCA_903903715.1 uncultured Caulobacterales bacterium | reverse complement strand
TCCGGCTCCGCGAAGTCCCTCTTGAGGACCGCGCGGAATTCCAGGTCGCGGACGCCGGGAAGGTCGATCAGGCGTCGGAGCGCATCAGGCGTGTTTGTCATGTCGCGAGCTTAGCGCGAGTTGCGCCCGATGTCTTCGAACGAACAACAGGTCCAAAATGGCGAGCCGGTCAAAAGCGGAGACGTGCTCGCAGCGAACCGCCACCACCACCACCTGTTCCTTCCACAAAGCTCGTCGCGTGTGTGCGGGCCCCTGTTCGCGTCACGGCTCGAAGCCGACGTTCCTGAACCGCCCCCGCTATGGAAAGCGTGCGTACGCGTTGATGGTGTGATCCAGTGTTATGGTCTTCACGTGTTGAAAGAGATTCCCTGATCGATGCTTCAGCGGCGCGCTGTGTCATCTGTCGCCCGTCTTGATCTGACGAACTCGCCGTAAACGGAGACGTTTTACAGACCGTATTCGGCACAGGCCATCGGGTTGCGGGATCAGGCCATCCCGCAACCCGACAGTCCTATGTAAAATCTAAAACGCAATCCCACGGAAAAATTTCCGCCCGCGTGATCCTGGGTGAATTGCTCGCCACGGGCGTCCTTACCCTTGACCGTGCCGGCGTCGAACCAGCGGTACTGCAGTGTGACGGCCACGGCGTCGCTGTCCGGAACAGCAGCCCCGACCATCAACTGATAGGCGAAGCGGGTGTCGCCGTCCTTGATCAGCTGGCGCGGAGCCTCGGCGGGGAATGGCGCGCCATCCTACCGGTGAGTAAATGCCTTGTACAAACCCTGAACAGTTCACGATCGATCTTCAATTTTATGTTGTCTGAGGTGGCGTTGGGCCGGCTGTGTTGTCATGCCCTTGCGGAGACCTTAAGTTTTTCGAATGAAAAAGCGCCTGCTTGGTCTCACCATCTCCCTCGTCGCGGCGTCGCCCTTGCTGGCTGCGGAGAATCGTTCAGCCCCGGTTCCTGCGTCGCAGAAGCCCGGCTTCGAACGCATTCACGAGGGCGATCTTCGCGCCGATCTCGGCTTCGTCGCGTCTGATGCGTTGCAGGGGCGCATGTCTCTGCAACCCGGCGATGACGGGACCGTCCAGTGGATCGCGGCTGAGTTCGCCAAGGCCGGACTGACGCCGGCGGCTACGGACGCCAAGGGCGCGGCCGGTTATCTCCAGACGGTTCCACTGGTCGAATACAGACCCAGCGCCGCCGCGAACTCCATCTCCCTTCGGACCAGCGCCGGCGCCCAGAGCTGGCGCGCGCCCGACATCATCGGCGGGTTTCGCGACGATGTGGATCTGACGGCGCCGCTGGTCTTCGCGGGCTATGGAATCACGGCGCCGGGCCTTGGCTATGACGACTATCGGGGCGTCGACGCCAAGGGCAAGATCGTGCTGGTCTTTGAACACGAGCCGCAGGAGACGGACCCCGCCTCACGTTTCGGCGGCACCGGCAATACACGCTACGCCACCAATCGGGTGAAGGCGCTGATTGCGCAGGCCCACGGCGCTGTGGCGGTGGTGGTGATGGCCGAGCCGAACCGGAAGCACCCGTCGAACATCGAGCGAGTCATGCGCATCGGCGGCAGCGCCAAGCGGGTTCCGCCCCTGCCGGCCCAGGCGCTCGCCGACGACGAACTGCGTATTCCCATCATCACGGTCTCGGACTCGGTGGCGGGGGCCTTGCTTGCGGGGGCGGGGATGACGCCGCGGATGCTGCAGGCGGCCATCGACAAGGATCTCACTCCGCAGTCCCGCATCCTGCCGGACGCTTCGGTGAGCCTGCACCTGGAGAACACGGTCCGTACGCGCGGGGTGTCCTACAACGTGGCGGGTCTGCTGCCCGGTTCGGATCCGAAGCTGGCGGCGGAAACGGTCATCATCAGCGCGCACCATGACCACGATGGCGCCAACGGCGCCGAGATCTGGCACGGGGCCGATGACAACGGATCCGGCACTGTGGGCGTGGTGGAGCTGGCGCGCGCCTTTACCGCCAACCCGGTCAAGCCGAAGCGCTCGATCCTTTTCGTGGTGTTCGCCGCCGAGGAGCGCGGTCTGCTGGGCGCCTACTACATGGCCGGGCATCCGCTTCGGCCGCTCGCCACCACCCGCGCCATGATCAATTTCGACATGATCGGCCGGAACGAGGAACCCAGCGAGCAGACCGCCGGTCTGATCGACATTCCGAAGGACACCACGAACCGATTGAATCTGATCGGTGCGGGCTATAGCCCGGATTTCAATGGCGCGGTCGTGGCGGCCAACCGCTCGGTAGGGCTGGTGCTGGATGATCGCTTCGATCACGAGAATGCGCTGAACGTTTTCTTCCGCAGCGACCAGTTTCCGTTCGTGCTTCACGATATTCCGGCGTTCTGGTTCTTCACCGGCTTTCACCCGGACTATCACCACACCACGGACACGGCGGAGAAGATCAACTACGCCAAGATGACGAAGATCCTGCAGTTGTCCTACTTGTCCGCATGGCGATTTGGCGACGACGCCGCGGTCCCCGCATTTGTCCCCGATCCTCCCGGCCAGAAGTAGAGCTCGCCGCCGCAAGACGTTAATGGGCTCGCAACATGGCGTGACGGCGCGCCGCCGTCGGGGGCGCGCCCGACAGATTGCCATGTCCGCGTCGCGCCCGCTAAGTTGGGTCCAGGCGATCTGGTCGGCAACTCTATCTCTCTCTGAAAGTTCTGGAATTCATGTCTTCAACCGAAGCTGGCCGATCCGGCGGACAATTTGGGTCGTTCGCCGTTGTCACGACCCTGTTCTTCACCTGGGGGTTCATCACATCGGTGATCGATCCGCTGATCCCGTCGGTGCGGGCCATCTTTCACCTGTCCTACGCCGAGAGCATGCTGACCCAGTTCGCCTTCTTCCTGGCTTACGGTGTGGTCTCGCTTCCGGCCGCGCGTCTTGTTTCCCGCCTGGGATCGTCAGGCGCGGTGATCGCGGCGCTTGGGGTGGTGTTCGCCGGCTGCGTGCTGATGCCGGCCGCGACCTTCCTGGACACCTATAGCTTTGTATTTGGTCTCGCTCTTCGTGATCGCCGGCGGAATCACCATTCTCCAGGTGTCCGCCAACCCGCTGGCGGCTGCGCTGGGCCGGCCGGAGCAGTCGCACCTGCGCCTGACCCTGTCCCAGGCCTTCAACAGTCTGGGAACCGTCGCCGGGCCCTACTTTGGATCCATGCTCCTGCTGCGCGGCGGCGTATTTACAGCGGGCGGGGACGCGCAGGCTCTGCGCGCCCACTCCCTCCGGCAGATCGACACCTCATTCTTCATCGTCGCAGGTCTTGTCGCTGTCCTCACGGGGTTCATCTTCCTGGTCCGCCGATCCCTCGAGACGCCCCAGCCTGTCCAGGGGGGCGGCCCGGCAACCGATGACCGGGTTCTGGCGGCGCTGAAGTCCCGTTGGGCTCTGGCCGGCGGACTGGCGATATTTCTCTATGTCGGCGCCGAGGTCTCCGTCGGGTCGATGATGATCAATTTCCTGCATCAGGCGGACGTGATGGGCGTGTCGCTGGAGGCCGCCGGCAAACTGCTCGCGCTCTACTGGCTCGGCGCCATGGTCGGTCGGTTCGCGGGCAGCGTCCTGATGATCCGAATCCCGGCGGCCCGCCTCCTGATGCTGGTCGCGGTGCTGGCGGCGGCCTTGTGCCTCTCCGTCAGTCGGCTGACCGGGCCGCTGAGCGGATGGATCGCCCTCTCGATCGGCCTTTGTAACGCGATCATGTTCCCGACCATCTTCACCCTGACCCTGGAGCGTTCCAGCGCCAGTTCGGCGGCGACGTCGGGCCTCCTTTGCATGTCCATCGTCGGCGGCGCGATCCTACCCCCGATGACAGGCCTGTTGGCTGACGCCCTGGGGCTTCACGCGGCGTTTCTCCTGCCTATGGCGGCCTACGCCGTCATCGCCTTGTTCGCCTTTAACGCGGTTCGGACGGCGGTCAGCCGCGCGGCGTCCGGTCACTCCGTGGCGCATTAGGGCCGGATCAATCCCCGGTCCCGTCCGCCCCTGCGTGGAAGAAGCGTTCCAGATCTGAGGGATGTCGCCTGAGGGGCATGGCGGGCGCTGCCCATCGTGGCTAGATTTTTTCCATGAATTTAACGGTTTAATGTTCTTGCTGAGGTAGCGTTGCGTGCCAGTGAGTTTTTGGCGCATTGTCGCAATGCGCGACAAGGTTGTAATATTGTATTGTCGCTCGTTCGAAAAGACGGCAAAATCTAGATGAGGCGCCGCGCAAAGCGGACCCGGTGGATGGTGATGATGGGTGTTCTTGGGGGATTGAAGCGCGCCATGGGCCCAGGTTGGCCTTCGGCGTCCAACGTGTTTGCGAGATTTTACGCGATGATCTGCTGTCTTGCAGCGGTGTCAACCGCCTGGGCAGCCACGCCGCAAAAGTCACCTTCACAATTGTCGCCAAGCGCTGCGGCGTATTTCAAAATTGCTCACCAGCGTATTGTCAATTTTAGCCATCAAAAATTTGTAAGATTTGTGAATGCCGCGGAGCATTCATCAGGAGAAGATAGACTTAGAAAGCTATACTTTGCGCAATCTCAAGCGCAGGATTTCAAAGATAATGAATTGCGCAATTATATTATTGGTAAGATGAGAACTTACGCTAACGCAGAAAACAATGTCCGATTTATTATAATTTTAAAATTAGATGATGCCTATAATAGTGTTCCTGACGATTTATCGGTAGTGCAAAATAAGCTCCGATCAGTTATTGGGGAAAATAGAGATCCTGTATTAAATGCATATATGGCCATTTATGTTGCAAATATCCTTACTCAAGAACATCAATCCCAGTCGGCGATTGCAATGCTGCAGAATACAAGAGGTCTATTGTCAAAAACTGACGAAACGCATTTGCTGCTGGATTCCCAATTGCTGAGCGTAATCGCGACGGCATATTTGGATGTTAGTGATGTAGAGGGCGCCATCTCATCGCTGCTCGAAAGTGAAAAGGACCTGGGGCCAGACTACCCCAGTGCGCCGGTCTACGATATCAAAAGCCTGAACTATCAGTCAGTTAGATTAGGTGATGAGTCTTTGGCTCGAGCTTCATTGGCTGAGTTGAAGTCCATAGAAGCGCGCCTGCCAAGGCGCACCACTCTCTCGATCAGCATGCCCAATTGCACGCGAACAGCAGATGCGTTTGGAACGCCGTTCGAAGTTCTGGGCTGTATCGGCGGTCGCTCATTGAGTGAGGCCAATGGCGCTTTCAGTGCGCTTCAAATGAAAATCTGGAAGGGGATCGCGCTCGCACGCCTTGGGCGGTTCGAAGAGGCCAAGTCTGAGCTGAAATCGGGTGAGGCTTATGGCCGAGGCCCAAGTTACAAGAGCTACCACGCTAATGACGTGCGATTGATCGCAAGATTGATGGCGCATGACGGCAAGGTCACGGAGGGCATGGATCTCCTTGAGTCCTACTGGCGCGCCGGGCGCCAGGCGGACGCCCAGAACTACCGTACCTCCATCGTCCAGCTGACCCACGACCTTCGCGATCACGTGGCGACCCTGAAGCGCTCGGATGCGCAGAAGCAGCGGATCATCGAGCTGCAATCGGTGCTGACAGCGGCGGGGGCGATCGCCATCATGGCGATCCTGACGGCCC
>CAIUZX010000212.1 GCA_903903715.1 uncultured Caulobacterales bacterium | reverse complement strand
TCCGCATCCAAGACGCAGATCCCGACCTTACTTTACGGAACGATCCCGTGGCCTCACCTGCCGGGTCTCGCGCATGCGTCGGCGGAGGCGAGGGCCGCCTGGCGCTTTGTCGGAGAAGCGGGGCACGGCGTGCTCGCAAAACTGACTTATCTCCTATTCACTCTGCACGTCGCCGGGGCCTTGAAGCATCACCTGATCGATCGCGATCACACCCTCGCGCGGATTATCCCGGGCGTGAGGTCGGGCGCATGGCTGGACCCCAGAGCATTGGTCCTGGCGGTCGCGGTGATCGTCGCGTTTGTGAGTGGTCGGCAGATCTTCACAGGCGTGATCAACCCGCAACCCGCCCCGATCGCAGTCCCGAAGCTAGCGGCTCCGCCCGAGCCGGTCGAGCCTACCCCTAAGGTTGAGCCTGCTCCGCCATCAACCGTCACGCCGCAGATCACCACCACGGTCACACCTTCAAGCTGGACCGTCGACACAGGCGGGCGATTGAGCTTTGCGACAAGTTGGTCCGGCCAGCCGGTGACCGGTGAATTCCGCCGCTGGACGGCCCGGATCAAATTCGATCCGGAGGCCCTCGCGGCCTCCTCCGTCGAGGTCACGATCGACCCGTCCTCCATCGACTCCGGAGACGCGCAGCGGGATGCGACCCTGCCGACGGAAGACTGGCTGAACACATCGGCTTTCCCCAGGGCGGTGTTCAAGGCGGAGCAATTCCGGAAGACTGCGACCGGTTATGTCGCCAATGGGCGACTGTCTCTGAAGGGTAAGGCCCACCCCGTACGGCTTGAGTTCACTGTCCGCATCGACGGTGACAAGGCGACGGCGTCGGGTCACGCCACGATTGATCGGACGTCGTTCGGCGTCGGTCAGGGCGAATTCGCGGCCGTCGATCAGATCCCTGCAAATGTGGATGTCCGGTTCGACCTCACGGCGCACCGGTCCGCAGCGCGTTGACGCTGCGACAGGCTTTCTAGACGACCTCGAGCGGCGTTAGGATCGCAGAGTTCGCCGCCAAGGAGCCCGCCCGTGGACCTGAACCTGAGACCAGAGGACCTCGCCTTTCGTGACGAAGTGCGCGCGTTCCTGGATGCGGAACTGACGCAAGAGCTCAGAGACGCGGGCCGGCGCTCGACCAGCGTGTTTTGCGACAAGGAATGGAACCTTCGCTGGCATCGGATTCTGCATCGCAAGGGCTGGGTCGCGCCCAGCTGGCCGCAGGAATATGGCGGACCGGGCTGGAGCGAGATGCAGCGTCACATCTTCGCAGCCGAGTGCGCCCTCGTGTCGGCGCCTGCGCTGTCGCCTATGGGCTTGCGGATGGTGGGGCCCTGCATCCAGCGCTTCGGCACGCCGGAGCAGAAGGTCTTCTACCTGCCGCGGATCCTGTCAGGGGAAGATTACTGGTGCCAGGGATATTCCGAGCCGGGGTCTGGCTCCGACCTCGCCTCGCTTCAGATGCGTGCGGAGAACAAGGGCGATCACTATGTCTTAAACGGATCGAAGATCTGGACGACGCACGCCCACTTCGCCAACCGCATGTTCTGCCTTGTGCGGACCAAGTTCGACGGCAAGCCGCAGGCCGGAATTACGTTCCTGCTGCTGGACATGCAGACGCCCGGGATTGAGGTGAAGCCGATCATCACCATGGCCGGGGACCATGAGGTCAATCAGGTCTTCTTCGACAATGTAGCAGTCCCGGTCTCCGGGCGGCTGGGTGACGAAAACCAGGGTTGGACGGTCGCAAAGTATCTCCTCGAGTTCGAGCGTGGCGGCGGCGCCGCGCCAGGACTTAAGGTGGCCCTATCCCGTATTCGCACGATGGCGGCTGCCGAAGCGCTTGGCGATGGACGGACGCTGATCGACGATCCGACATTCCGATCCAAGCTGGTGTCGGCGGAAATGGCGATCGAGGCCGTGGAAATGACCGAGCATCGAGTCTTGAGCGCGCTCTCGAGCGGCAAGTCCCCCGGGGCGATGTCATCACTGCTTAAAACGCAGAGCACCGAGTTGATGCAGCGCCTCGATGAACTCGCCATCGAAGCTGCGCAGCATTACGGCTTCGTCCACCAGCCGGAAGTCCGGCAGCCCGGCGCGAACCTCGAGGCTGTCGGCCCCGGTCACAGCCTGATCGCCATGGCGCGCTACCTGAACAACAGGGCGGCGTCGATCTATGGCGGCTCTAACGAGATTCAGCGAAACATTATGGCCCAGTTGGTGCTGGGCGTGTGAGAATCAGGCCGTGAGCGGGGACGCCCTCACTGTGTCGGTGCTGCACGCGTCGCAAAGGCCGGTGTCGAAGAACCGCTCCCGCTCCTCAAAGCTGGGGGTTTCGTGACAAAGCTGGCACACGAGGCCCTGAGCGCGCGCGCGCTTCAGCCAAAGGGTCTGGACTTCAGAAGCGGTGGTCTCGGTGGTCATCGGGGCCTCCAAGGTTCACATAGCGACGTGGTCAATTTGCTACAGAGTGGACCAGAATGCACAGTGGCGTCGAAATATCTATTCCGTCCCTCTTCACAAGATTGCGAGACGGTTCCCATTCGCGGCGGAGACGAAGATGAGCGATCAACCAGAAGGTCTGGGCGTTGAGGTTCTGTACGATGTGGTCGACGATCACATCGGCGTGGTCATCCTCAATCGGCCTGACAAGCGGAACGCCGTCAACGGTAGGGTCGCTCGCGCCCTAGACTTTCTGGTGAAACAGATCGAGGCGGACGACATGATCCGCGTCGCAGTGCTGGCGAGCTCAAGTCCGGGCGTCTTCAGCGCGGGGGCGGATCTTTCGGAAGTGTCGGCTGGTCGCGGTGCCGAGCTTGGAACACGGGACGGCGGCTTCGCCGGCTTTGTCGATCACCCGAAGGTCAAACCTTGGATCGCAGCCGTTACTGGACCAGCCCTCGCAGGAGGGTGTGAGCTGGCCCTCGCTTGCGATCTGATTGTCGCGTCCAGCGACGCAAGGTTCGGTCTTCCGGAGGTCAAGCGCGGCCTCTTCGCCGCCGCTGGAGGCGTCCACCGCTTGCCCCGCGCATTGCCCCGGGCGGTAGCGCTGGAGATGATCGCCACGGGTGATCCGCTCGACGTTGCGCGCGCCCACGCCTTCGGCCTCGTGAACCACGTCGTGCCGAACGCGGACGTCCGCTCACGGGCGCTGGAGCTGGCCCGCGCCATCTCCGTCAACGCACCCCTGTCCGTCCGTGAGAGCCTGAAGCTGGCTCGCCTGTCCGCCGAAGTCAGCGACGACGAAATGCGCAAGCTGTCGCGGAAAGCCGCGGGGATCGTGATGACCAGCGAAGACGCGCGAGAAGGCCCCCTCGCCTTCCTGGAAAAGCGCTCGCCGGTCTGGAAAGGCCGATAGACGGGTCTCGAAAAGCCTACTCCGACCCGCGGAAACTCACCACGAACCCAGGCCAGAGCTGCGTGAAGGCGGCCACAAAGCCGATGACCGTCGCGACGGCCTGAAACGCGTTCCAACCGAGATCCACCAGATCCGACCGTGTCAGCGTCGTCACCAGGGGGAACAAAAGTTGGCCCACATGGATACGGAACTGAGCGTAGACCAGCGAATACTCGATCGTCGCTCCCGTCAGCCAGGCCGCAAAGACCGCGCCCAGCACGGGGGACCAAAGCAATGGCAGCAACAGTCCCCCCGCCGCCAGAACGAAAACCAACTTGGCCACCAGCGTCGCGTGCCTCGCAAATATCGCCATGACCACCACACCTAACCATCCAAGCGCCAGGATCGCCAGCAAGGCCCCGAGCACAGCGTCGATCAGCGCAAAGCGGGCATGCGACGCCAAGGCGGAGATCGGCGTGATCAGCGTCACCGAACCCAGAAAGGTCAGGATCCACGCAGCGCCGAACCGTTCGATCCCGCGGTCCAGCAACACCTGACCAGACGATTCCGCCATGCCCCAAACTCCCACACCTGGCGAGCTGTTTACCATGGTTGTTAAGACTTGTCCGCCATTCCGCGACAACCAATCAACTTGACAGCGTTGTCATGCGCTGAATACTGGACTTATCGCAGGGCGTGGGCAGCCACCTCAACATATGTCAAACCCATTGGGATGATCGCCGTGAGTCCATCCGATCACTCAACTGACGACATCTCAAGAGCTCCTACGCGCAGAAACAGCCAAAGCCGCGGTCATGCGACAATCATTGACGTGGCGCACACGGCGGGTGTGTCCATCAAGACCGTATCTCGTGTTCTGAACCGGGAACGAAATGTCAGTCCGGAAACGCGAGCCCATGTCCTCGCGGCCGCCGCGTCTCTCAATTACACCCCCAACGTTTCCGCGCGCAGTCTCGCCGGAGCACGGTCCTATCTGATTGCGCTCCTCTACGACAACCCAAGCGCAGCCTACATCGCTGATCTTCAGGCCGGGGCCTTCAGCGCGTGTCGCACCGGCGGTTATCATCTGGTCGTCGAACCCTTCGATTCCACAGGTCCCGCCGTCGAACAGGCTGTGGCGGATCTGGTTGTGAAGCTTCGAACAGACGGTCTGATCCTGACGCCGCCCTTGAGTGACAATCCTGCCGTCCTTGATGCGCTGGATCGACTTGCCGCGCCCTATATCCGGATCGCGCCAGGCGCATCGCCTGAGCGAGGCGCCACCGTGTCCATAGATGATTGCGGCGCAACATTGGAGCTCACTCGGATGCTGATCCGGGACGGCCATAGACGTATCGGCTTCGTGGAGGGGCATCCTGAACATGGCGCCAGCCGGATGCGCCGCGAGGGTTTCCTAGCCGCGCACCGCGAGTTCGGTCTTGCGCCCGATCCGGAACTGATTGTCCCCGGACAGTTTTCTTTTCTGTCGGGTGTGGATGCGGGATCGAGACTGCTTGAGCATGAAGACCGTCCAAGCGCGGTCTTCGCCTGCAATGATGACATGGCGCTTGGCGTCATGAGCGTGGCCAACCGTCTCGGTCTGTCCATGCCGGCGCAGCTTTCCGTCGTGGGTTTCGACGACACCCCAACCGCGCGCGTCGTATGGCCACAGCTGACCACCATCAGGCAACCGGTCTCCGAGATGGCGGCGTCAGCGACACAGATGTTGATCGAGGGCGCCACTGGCGAGAAAGCCGAACATCGTCAACTGGACTTTGAAATCATCCTCCGCGGTTCGACCGGGCACGGCCCATATCTTGGCGTCGGCTTCTGAGCTTTCGTCACGAGGCCGGCTTCATCTGCGCGATATAGGCGCGAACTAGGGCTAGACCCTCAGCGTGCGCCATGGACCGGCCCAGCTGAGGCATCATCACTCCGGGTTCCGTCGAAGCCATACGGTGGACAATGATCGAGTGGTCCGGATACCCCGGCGCAATCGCGTACTCGAAACCGCCTGAAGCGCGACCTGCGGCCACAGGGCGCTTGCCGACCCCGAAAGCAGACATGTCAGTCTCTTCAAGCTCCAGGAACAAACCCGAATTACTCGCGAACCCCGCCCGAGAATGGCAGTGACCGCAATTGACATCGAGATAGGCGCGCGCCCGGGCGTCGACCGGTTCGGACAAATCATCCCACACCGGCGTCCTGGCGATGGACGCGGAGGTCGGTGCCGCCTTCAGCAAGGCCGCCCTTGCAAAATGGTCCAGCTGGTTCTCGAGGCCGGACCCGTAGTCGTAGGGCCCGTTCAGATTGCGCGCCTTGGGGCCGATCGGGCTCAGCCTGCCGTCAACGCTGTGGCATTGTTTGCACTGGTTCACGTTCGGCACGACGTAGTCGATGTCCCGTCGAACGCCGCGAGTATCGACAAAGCCCACCTTCAGGGTCGCCCCTGCCCGCTTGAGCACGGCTTCCGTACCCTCCGCGTTCCAGACATAGGTGAGCGCGGCCCAGCCGTTGCTCCTGTGGATCAGGAGCCGAGTCTCGACGGGTCGCGCGTGATCCGAAGCATGACGTTGATCCTGTCTATATCCGAAGGTCTTGATGAGCACGCCCCCGACCGGAATGTCCATGACGCCACGGTCGCGGTAGGTCATTGCGGCCCCTGAAGGCAGATAGAGATAGCGCCGCTTTTCCGCATAGTCGCTGAAGAGCGGCGTATTCAGGGTGTACGGCGTCACCCCGGGCGCCGGACGCCGTCCGGACGCGTCTTCGAACAATCCGTAAGCCTGCAGCGTCAGCGCAGGTGGGTCTGACATCAGTCGCGCCGTATCCACGCCGGGTTTCGGCGAGGCGGCCGCACACATCAAGCCGAGCGTCGCCGAAAGAAGCGCGATCGAACGTCGCCAGCGAAAGCTCATCGGCGGGCCCGACCCTTGCGTCGGTCATCAAACATCCCTGGAGGTAACTTCACGGGCGGAGGCGCCGTTATCTCGCCGTCCACCCATTGTTGCGAGACGCTCGGCTGCGCCGACGTGACCGGCGTTCCCTGGATTTTAAGGTTCAGATTTACAACCGGCCCGTCCTTCAGGCTTAGCCGGACGCGATCGGTGGAGGCCGCCCCGCCCGGAATAATGAACTGTGTCACGCCATCCCACAGGGTCGGTGGGATCGACCCGCCGGACAGCTTGGCGAGTATCGGCCCGCCGTCAAATTTCGGATCATAACCATTGCGGCCGATGCGGTTCTGATAGGTCGCGACGTCCCGCGGCAAGGGATTATAGGTCGGGTCCTTGAAGGCGTTCAGATAAGCCACAATCAGCAGGGCGGCGCTGCTGTTGCCGGAAATCTCATTGTCAAAGACGTGGACGTCCCGGTTGGCCATAACCATGACGCCCGTTCCGGTCGGCACGCTGGCCACAATGTTGCCCTTGGGGGCGAAATTAGCCGTATCGTTATCAACTACGCGATTGTGGAAGACGCGTATCGCGTGCCCGCCCATCTGCGGCAGGCCCGGCAGATCGAACACCAGTACGCCTCCTGCATTATGAGTTGCGAGGTTGTCGTACACGTCAGCGTGGTAGCAGTTCTCGATTTCAATGCCGGCGACATTGAAAGCGGCCTCGCTGTTTCGGACCACTATGTCTTGCGATTGTCCCACATAGATCCCGGCGTCAGAGGCGCCCTTGACGGTCACTTGTTCGATCAACACGTGCTTCGACGACACGGGATAGACGCCATAAGCCCCGTTGCTGGCCTTGGGCCCGCCGGTCCACTCCACCCGAAGGCGGCGGAACACGATCCCATCAACGCCCTTCGCCTTGATCCCGTTCCCTTTGGAATTTTCGACGGCCAGATTATCGACGATAGCGCCATCGCCGGTAATCAGAAGACCGTCTGCGCCAGACGTCTGTCCATCAAAGGACAGAATCGTGCGGCCTGGCCCTGCACCGCGCACATGAACGCGGGCGGTGTCGAGCGACAAGGATCCCGAGATCGCGAACCGTCCTGGACCGATCCGAACCGTATCGCCGGGTTTTGCGTCGATCAGGGCGGACTGGAGTCGTTCCTCCCCGTTCTCACCTGCGACGACGCTGAGCGTCTTGGCGAGCCCAGAGCCTGCTGAAACACCGAACATGACGATCGCTGCGATTGCGCAGGCAGGCGTGTCGTGTCTACTCATGGGTCTCTTCCCTGTTTTTCCGGATCGTTTCGTCCAGCCTAACCCAGACGATGAGAGGCGCAAGTTCGCTCCACATCGACAAGCGCCGGCAGGGTGAGGCATGCAGCGCTCAAAAGGCGTTCTCATCGAATCGCGAGCCCAATGCCCTTGCCCCACCCGAACCTCATTCTGCCGCTGGATCCGCCTTACCCCGATCCCCCTTATGAGCGTGACGAGCTATTGCACGAGATGTTCGCGGCCACGGCGGGACGCTTTCCGGAGCGGATCGCCCTGCGGCAAGCGGAGCCCGAGCTCGACAGTCCCCGCAAGGCCCATCTGACCTATTCAGAAGTTCGTCAGCGAGCGTCTCAGTTTGCGAGGCACTTGCGCGCCCGTGGCGTCTCACGCGGGGACCGGGTGGTCATCTGCCTGCCGCGGAGCCTTGATCAATATATGGCCCTGCTCGGCATTCTCGAAGCGGGCGCCGCCTACACGCCTGTCGACTGGAGCTTCCCGCAGGATCGCGCTGACTATATCGCTGCAGAAAGCGGGGCGGCCGCAGTTGTGACCGGCGGCGGGCGGGCCGACGCCTTTCGGGCGGCAGGCGCAAAGGTTGTGGATCTTGATCGTGACCTGGGCGACATCGCCGCGCAGCCTGTCACGCCATTGATCCGTGAGGATACGGGCGCTTCTCCCGAAGACTCCGCCTATCTCATCTACACATCTGGATCTACGGGCAAGCCGAAAGGCGCTGTTATTCGACACAGAAATATCTGTTTTGAAACAAGAGCTAATGCGGCACTTCTCGGGTTAACCTGCGAAGACCGATTTTACGCCGGCGCGTCTTTGGCCTTCGATGTCTCCGTCGAGGAGATGTGGGCCGCATTCTTCGTCGGAGCCGAGCTTCTGGTCGGGTCCGAGGCGCTCGCAAAGGCGGGCCCCGATCTTGGCGCCGCCCTCGCACGGGAGGGCGTAACCGCCTGGGCGCCGGTGCCGTCTCTGTTGGCGGTGATCGAGGATGACATCCCCTCCATCCGCCTTCTCAATGTGGGGGGCGAGGCCTGTCCCCAGGACCTGGTCAGGCGCTGGGCGAGACCGGGGCGCCGGATGTTGAACACCTATGGGCCGTCGGAAACGACTGGCTCCTGCACTTGGTCGGAAACACATCCAGACCGGGCGGTCACCATCGGTCGCCCTCTTCCTGGCTACTGGTCAGCGATCATAGATGAATCGCTCGAACCCGTGCCGCCAGGGATCGAAGGTGAGCTTCTCATCGGGGGGCCGGGCGTCGGAGCGGGATACCTCAATCGAGAGGACCTGACAGCGCAGAAGTTCATAGTGACGTCCTTCAACGGGCCGAGCGGGAACCCGGAGCGCGCTTATCGTTCCGGCGATCTCGTCAGGCAGAACCAGGACGGCGAAATTGAATTTCTTGGCCGGATAGATACGCAGGTCAAAATCCGCGGCTATCGTGTTGAACTGGGAGAAATCGAAGCTGTGCTGATGGAAGACGCCGCCGTCACGCAAGCAGTGGTCTCTCTCTTTTCGGAGGCTAACAAGGAAGACCTTCTCGTCGCCTTCCTGGTGCCGGGTCGCGACGCCGTCATCGATCAGGATGCGCTTCGCGAACGCCTTCGGGTGCGGCTTCCCGCCTACATGCACCCCCAGATCTACGACGTGCGGTCCGCCCTGCCGACATTGGTTTCTGGAAAGGTCGACCGCCGGGCGTTGTCCCGTCCGGAGCATGTGGCGCTCGAAGAGCGCGTGATCGCGCCGCCTGAAACGGCGACAGAAGACCGTTTGCTCGAGGCCTGGAAGCAAATTTTCGCGCCTTCGCCCGTATCGGTTACCGACGATTTCTTCGAGGATCTGGGCGGGCATTCCCTGCGAGCCGCCAAGCTGGTCTCGCTCCTGCGTAAGGATGTCGCAACGAAGAACATCTCGATCCAGGACATATATGCGGCGCCGACGATTAGGTCGCTGGGCGAGCGGCTCGATCTGGCGAGACAGTCCGGGGAGCGACCCACGCTCGTGTCGACGCCCTTTCGCCCGGTTCTGCAGCGTCGACGTACCCTGTGCACGATCGGGCAGACACTCGCGCTGATTCTGATTTACGCCTTCTCCGGACTACAGTGGGTGCTGCCCTATCTCGTCTACACCTCGCTTCAATCGGGAGACGGGGTCGATCAGCTTCAGGCGATCACATTCGCGCTTGCGACCTACGTCGTGATGCCGCCAGCCATGATCCTGCTTTCCGTGCTCGTGAAGTGGATCGTGATTGGAAGGTTTCGAGAGGGCGAGTACCCGCTTTGGGGCGCCTACTATTTTCGCTGGTGGTTTGTCCGGCGCTTCCTGGCCGTGATTCCCACACAGTTCCTGGCCGGGACGCCGCTCTACAAGGTCTATCTCCGACTGCTGGGCGCAAGGATTGGCGCAAATGCTCAGCTCCATATGGCCAAGCTGGATGCGGCGGACCTCGTGGAGATCGGTGAAGACGCCATCCTCAGCGAAGGCGCGAATCTGGCGACAAGCGGGGTGGAGCGCGGCGTCCTCCGTCTCGGACGGGTACGGATCGGCGCGCGGGCGTTCGTCGGCGCCATGGCGGTCATCGGCTGCAGTTCAACCCTCTCCGATGACGCTGTTCTGGAGGATCTATCGCTGTTGCCGGCCGGCGTCACGATCCCCCAAGGCGAGGTTTGGACCGGATCACCCGCCCAAAAGATCGGTATGGCGACGCTCCAGGAGCGTCCGAGGCCCGCGGGATTCTTACGCAAGTTTGCTGTGATGGCCGGTCTGATCCTGGCCGCCCTGCTCCTGCCGCTGGCCGCCGTGCTGCCCATCGCGCCGGGTCTTTTTATGATCATCGAGCTCGACTGGGCCACAACCGGCTACGGTTATATCGCCATAACGCCGATCCTTGCAGTCATCTACGTGCTGGCCATGTGCGCCCTGACGGTCGTTGCGAAGTGGACGTTGCTGGGACGCGTCAAACCCGGGGTCTACTCGCTGTGGAGCCACTTCTACGTCCGCTTCTGGTTTGTCCGACAACTCGGCGAGCTCGCACTGGACCTCCTCCATCCGCTTTATGCCACACTTTATGTGAGCCCCTGGTACCGGGCTCTTGGGGCCAAGGTCGGCGCACGGGCGGAAATATCCACCGCAACGTCAGTGGTCCCGGACCTGATCGAGATCGGCGCCGAAAGCTTCATTGCCGATGGCGTGGTGTTCGGGGCTGCGAGGGCTCAGCCGGACGCCATTCGGCTGGCGCGCACGCGGATCGGGCGACGGACGTTTGTCGGCAATTCAGCTCTGCTACCGACAGGGTCTGATCTCGGCGACGAGGTCTTGCTGGGGGTGCTGTCCAAGCCGCCCCCGGATGCACATGCGGCGCTTGAACGCGGCACGACGTGGTTCGGCTCCCCCGCCATTCGATTGCCGAAGCGTCAGATCGCCGCCGTGTTCGACGAAGGCGCGAGGTTCAATCCTTCGAAGCGATTGATCGCCACACGCCTCACAATCGAGTTTGTCCGGGTGACACTTTCGTTGTCGGTCTTCCTATCGCTCTTCAGCGTGCTGCTCACCATCGTCGGCGACCTGTCGGACAAGCCGAATGGCGTTTTACTGATCGCGATGATGTTCCCAATTCTCTACATTGGGTTCGCCCTCGCGGCAGGGACGTTCGTGATCGCGCTGAAATGGATTGTGATCGGTCGCTACAAGCCGACGAACCAGCCACTCTGGAGCCTGTTCGTCTGGCGCACCGAATTGGTCACCTCGACGTATGAGAACCTCGCCGTGCCCCTCTTGCTGGATCCTTTGCGCGGGACGCCGTTCCTCAATCTCTATCTGCGCGCGATGGGCTGCCGGATCGGCCGCAGGGCCTTTATCGATACGACGGACATCACAGAGTTTGATCTGGTGGAGGTCGGTGATGACGCTGCTCTGAACGAGGATTCCGGACTTCAGACGCACCTGTTCGAAGATCGCGTGATGAAGGTCAGCGGCTTGAAGATCGGCGCCCGCGCGACCGTCGGCTCCATGTCCATCGTGCTCTACGACTCCGTCATCGAAGACGACGCCCAACTCGGCGACCTGTCCGTACTGATGAAGGGTGAAACGCTGCCTCCGGGAACGAGCTGGGAAGGATCGCCGGCAAGGCCCGCGATGGGACCGGCATGAGTTTGACGGAGGCCGTCATCGGCCACGTCTGGTGCGTCGACCTGAGCGGGCCTCTTCGTCTCGCGAGGGAAACGGCGGAGGATAGATTCGAACTTCAATCCGGCGGGCCGGAGCGATTGATGCGCAGAAGGCTTCTCCGCGCCGGGCTTGCCGCGAGATGGTCAGTGCACGCCGATGCGCTTCGCTTTCAGCGGGAAGCCACCGGACGGGTGCGCGTAACCAACCCCAGACCCGCCTTCGTCAGCGCCGCTCACCGGGAGGACATGGTCGTCATGGCGGTTTCGGATGCGCCGATCGGTGTGGACCTTGAGCCGCTCGGGTCGGTCGCAGCGACGGATATCGAGGAGTTGTGCCCCCCTTGGCCTGCCCTCGCCCCTACCTCACGTTGGACCGCTTTTGAAGCCCTTGGGAAACTGTTTTCCATAGGGACTGCGATCCCGATGCGGGAGATCCTGACCCGTTCGGTGGGCGCCGAGACACTCCACCTCTCGTTGGCGGGACGTGAGGTTCGAATCGCGCTGTTTCCCTGTAAACAACACCAGATCGCTGTCGCTGAATTCGAGATGTGACGCCTTGTCACCTCTCAGCGCCGAGTTAGTTTTCGACGTCACTGTCCAAAGGAGTGATATGTATGCGCACCTCTGCAGCCCTTGTTCTGGGCACGGCCGTCATCAGCCTCACCGCCTGCAGCAAGGGCAGTGAACAGGCGTCGAACGCCACGTCGACATCAAACACGACCGCCAGCGCCCCTTCCGCGCCGATTGTGCCGTCCCTTGACACGCCGGAGAACAAGAAGCTGGTGGCGGAACTCGGCCCGGCCTACGCCAATGCGGATCTCGCCAACGGACAAACACGGTTCGCTCTCTGCCGCTCCTGCCACACCATCGCCAAGGGCGGGCCGAACATGACGGGCCCCAACCTGTACGGCATCTTCGGACGCAAGGCGGGCGCGGTCGCGAACTACGCCTATTCGGAAGGCTTGAAAGGCGCCGGCGTCACCTGGTCGGCGGAAACGCTCAACACCTGGCTGAAGGACCCGCGCGCGATGGTCGCCGGGACCAAGATGAGCTTCATGGGTGTGAAGGACGACAAGGACCGCGCGGATCTGATCGCCTATCTGAAAGTCGCCTCGAACGGCGGCGCGAACTGATCCTCAACTTTGACCATCTGGCGCGACGCCCGGGCCGTACAGAGCCTGGGCGCGCGTCTCGAAGCAATTGATCAGCTTTTCAACCGCGCGCTCAAGATTGGCGGCGAGGATCGCTTCGAGGAAGCGGGTCTTGAACTCGAAGTCGATGTCAAAGATGACCTTGGTTCCGTTCGGATGCGGCTCGAACGCCCAGCGATTGGTCAGATTGTGAAACGGCCCCCGGATGAGTGAGACGTCAATCACCCTGGCGTTCGGATCGCGAACGACCCGCGTGGCGAAGGTCTCCCGCACCACGGAAAAGCCGACTCTAGCCTCCGCGCTCAACTGGTTGGCGCCGTCCGGACGCTCGATAGGACGGGTCGCGGTAAGATCCAGGATCCAGGGCACGAATTCCGGATAGCGCCGAACGTCTCCGACAAGCTGGAACAACTGATCTGGAGTGTAGGGCAGCACCCGTTCGACATGGCGTTGCGGCATGACGTCAGTGCGAGCCCAGCGCCGCCCGCGCCGCCTTGAGACGTGCGAAATCTTCCCCGGCGTGATGGCTGGACCGTGTGAGGGGCGTCGCAGAGACCATCAGGAAGCCCTTGGCGTAGGCGATGCGCTCAAGAGCCTTGAACTCGTCAGGTGTCCAGTAACGGTCGATGGGCGCGTGCTTGCGGGTCGGCTGCAGATACTGCCCGATGGTGAGGAAGTCGACACCGGCGGAGCGCATGTCATCCATGACCTGCTGGATCTCCTCCTTGGTTTCGCCGAGCCCGACCATCAGGCCGGACTTGGTGAACTGGACGGGATCCCGCTCCTTCACCCGTTCCAGCAGACGCAGAGAATGATAATAGCGGGCGCCGGGCCGGATCGTCTGATAGAGGCGCGGCACCGTCTCGAGATTGTGGTTGAAGACGTCGGGGCAGGAGTCGATCACCCGCAGCGAGGCCGACAGGGGTTTTCTGAGGAAATCGGGCGTTAGGATTTCGATAGTGGTAGTCGACGCCAGGCGACGGATGGCCTCGACCACAGCGGCGAAATGCTCCGCTCCACCGTCATCGAGATCGTCGCGATCCACGGATGTGATGACGACGTGCGCGAGGCCCATCTCCGCCACGGCGGTCGCGACCCTCTCCGGCTCGGTCGGGTCGAGCGGTCCGGGCTTGCCGGTGATGACGTTGCAGAAGGCGCAAGCCCGCGTGCAGGTGTCGCCCATGATCATCATGGTGGCGTGGCGGACCGTCCAGCACTCGCCGATATTGGGACAAGCTGCTTCCTCGCAGACCGTGACGAGACCCTTGGACTTCACGATCTCCCGGGTCGCGAGATAGCCCGACGAGCCCGGTGCCTTGACCCGCAGCCATTCCGGCTTCCGAAGCACTTCGGAGTCCGGTCGATTACGCTTCTCTGGGTGCCGGTATGTGCGAGTGGTGTCGATCACAGTCGCCATGAATGCCTCGAGGCGCAAAGGTCTAAAATCGGGCGTCGCCGCCCCCGATGCAACCGCCCCTGTGCGCTAAATATGCAGGACGCGGCCGTAAGCGTCGAGGCTCGCCTCGTGCATGGCTTCCGACATGGTTGGATGGGCGAAGATCGTCGCCATCATTTCCGCTTCCGTCGCTTCAAGGGTCATGGCGATAACGTAGCCCTGGATCATCTCCGTGACCTCGGCGCCGATCATGTGTGCACCGATCAGGGCGCCCGTGCTGGCGTCGAAGATGACCTTCACAAAACCTTGAGTTTCGCCGGATGCGATCGCCTTGCCGTTCACACGGAACGGGAAGCGGCCGATCTTGACCGCGCGTCCGGCCGCCTTCGCCGCCTGCTCGGTGATCCCGACAGAGGCGATCTGCGGGTGCGAGTAAGTGCAACCAGGGATCGGCGACACGACCCGCACGGGCGCAAGACCCGCGATGTGTTCCACGCAGTGAACGCCTTCGTGACTGGCTTTGTGCGCCAGCCAGGGGGGACCCGCCACATCGCCAATGGCGTAGAGACCACTGACGCCCGTTCCGCCATGATCATCGGTCACGATATGTCCGCGTTCGACTTTCACGCCAAGCGCATCGAGGCCCAGGGTCTCGATATTCGCTTCGATCCCCACGGCGACAATGGCGCGTTCGGCTGACAGGGTCTCCGTCTTGCCTCCCGCCTCGAGCGTGAGGGTCACGCTGTCCTTGCCCGGCGTCAGCTTGGTGACCTTGGCGCCCGTTCGGAAAGCGATGCCGCGCGCCTTGAAGGCTTTCAGCGCCGCAGCCGACACCTCCTCGTCCTCCACCGGCAGGATCCGGTCCATGGCCTCAATGACGGTCACTTCGGCCCCGAGCGCCCGGTAGAAACTGGCGAACTCGATGCCGATGGCGCCGGAGCCGATCACGAGCAGCGATTTCGGCATGGCTTTGGGCGTCAAAGCGTCACGATAGGTCCACACCCGATCTCCGTCACCTACGAGGCCGATGGCGGGAATGGTCTTGGCCCGGGCGCCCGTGGCGATGATCACCGATTTGGCCTGCACGGCCCTTGAACCGCCGGCCTTGAGATCCACGATCACCTTCGGCGCTGGCGATCCCCTCTCCAACCGGGCGGATCCCTCGATCACTTCGATCTTGTGCTTCTTCATCAGAAAGCCGACGCCGCCGTTCAATTGCTTCGATACGCCCCTGGAGCGCTCGATGACCTTGGCGAAATCGAACCGCGGCGCGTCGGCGGCGAGGCCGTAGTCGGACAGATGGGACAGCGTCTCGAACACCTCCCCCGACTTGAGCAGCGCCTTGGTCGGAATGCAGCCCCAGTTCAGGCAGATGCCGCCGAGCTGCTCACGTTCCACAATCGCGGTCTTGAGGCCGAGCTGCGCGGCGCGAATGGCCGCGACGTACCCCCCGGGACCGGAGCCAATGATAATCAGGTCGAAATCCAGGGCCATCAAACGCAAGTCCTTGAAATGAGAACGGCAAGGCCAGCCAAAATCAGGCGAGCAACGTCACAGGATCTTCCACGAAGCCCCTGAAGGCAGTGAGGAATTTGGCCCCAATGGCGCCGTCCACGACCCGGTGATCACAGGTCAAGGTGACGCTCATGACCGTTGCGGCGACGATGGCGTCGCCTCGGACGACCGGCCTGCGCTCGCCTGCGCCGACGGACAGGATGCATCCCTGCGGCTCGTTGATGATCGAGGCGAAGGACTTGATCCCGAACATGCCAAGGTTGGAGATCGAGAAGGTGCCGCCCTGGAACTCGTCCGGTTTCAGCTTTCTCGCTCGCGCCCGCTCCGCCAGATCCTTCATCGCTGTCGCAATGTCGGCCAGGCTGCGATCTTCGGCGTTACGGATGATCGGCGTGATCAGTCCGCCATCGACCGCCACCGCGACCGCGATGTCGGCATGATGGTGAAGAGCGATGCCCTCTGGCGTGAAGCTCGCATTGGCTTCGGGTACAACCTTCAATGCGGCCGCGACGGCCTTGATGATCAGGTCATTGACGCTGACCTTCACCTTGCGGCTTTCCAGCGCCGTGTTGATCCGCGAGCGCGCTTCCAGTAGCCGGTCGATCTCCAGATCCATGTTGAGCGGGAAATGCGGCACATCGCGGAAGCTGTCCGTGAGCCGTCGCGCGATGGTCTTGCGCATCCCGTCCAGGGGAACGAGGTCGTAGCTGCCCGGCGGGATGCCCATCTGCTCCAGCGAGAGCACCTGCCTCGGCGCCGTCACGGTCGCGGGCGTTGAACGCGGTGCGGACCCGGGCGTTGCGGCCTTGGACCCGGCGGGAGAAGCGGAAATGTCCGCCGCGATGATCCGCCCATGAGGCCCGGATCCCTTGAGAGCAGACAGATCCACACCCTTCTGCGCCGCCAGTCTCCGCGCCAGCGGGCTTGCGAAGATGCGTGCGCCCTCAGGGCGCTTAGCCGTCACTTGCGGAGCTGCAGGCGCTGACGGCACAGTCTTGGGCGCTACGGGTGGAGCGGCGGCAGGCGCAGGCGCCGCTGACCGTGCGCCGCCCTCGTCCGAAAGTCGCGCGATCGGCGTGTTGACCTTGACGCCCTCGGCGCCCGCCTCGACCAGCAGCGCCTCGACGACGCCTTCATCGACCGCTTCAACTTCCATTGTCGCCTTGTCGGTCTCGATCTCGGCGATCACATCACCGGCGTTCACTCGGTCGCCGACCTTGATGTTCCACTTGGCGAGAACGCCCTCTTCCATG
>CAIUZX010000211.1 GCA_903903715.1 uncultured Caulobacterales bacterium | reverse complement strand
GCCCGCCAACGGTCCGATGGGTCTGAGCCAGCGGATCGGGCTGGGGCGCATGGAACGTCTGTTCGACCTTCGCCCCTTCGACACACTCTGGGACGTCCTCGGCGGCTACTTCCCCGACCCGCGCCTTCGCCAGCTGTTCGGGCGCTACGCCACCTATTGCGGATCGTCCCCCTTCCTCTCCCCCGCCACCTTGATGCTGATCGCCCATGTCGAGCTGGAGGGCGTGTGGATGGTCGAGGGCGGCATGCAATGTCTCGCTGAAGCGATGGCTGAGCTTGCGCGGTCGCTCGGCGTGACCCTGCGTTTTGGCGTGCGGGCGGAGGGGCTGATCCTGAAATCCGGCGCGGCGGCGGGGGTCACGCTTGCGAGCGGAGAACGGCTGGAGGCGGACGCCGTGGTGGTCAACGGCGACCCGGCGAGCCTGCGGTCGCCCACGCCGTTGCCGCCCATGATGACGCCCCGCCAGCGCTCCTTCTCCGCCATAACCTGGACGGCCCAGGTGACGGTCGAGGGCATGCCGCTCACCCGGCACAATGTGGTCTTCTCCGACGATTATCCGTCGGAGTTCAAGGATCTGACGGAACGGCGGCGGACGCCCCGCAAGCCTACCGTCTATATCTGCGCCCAGGATCGCGGCGACGGCCCCGCCCCGCTTCCCGGCCCTGAGCGCCTTTTTCTTCTGATCAACGCGCCGCCCAACGGCGACAGGGCCCCCTATTCTTCTCAGGATATCCGCGCATGCGAGACAAGACTGACCGACCAGATGGCGCGCTGTGGCCTTCGCCTCGACCTCAGCTCGGCCCTCGTGACGACGCCCGCCGATTTCGAGCGGATGTTCCCGGGGACGGGAGGCGCGCTCTACGGCAAGGCGACGCACGGCTGGTCGGCGGCGTTCGAGCGGCCGGCGGCGGGCGCGAAGGTCCGGGGGCTCTATCAGGCGGGGGGCGGCGCGCATCCGGGGGCGGGCGTCCCGATGGCGACCCTATCCGGGCGCTTGGCGGCCCAGCGGCTGAAGGCGGACTTTGCTTCGACGCAGCTGTTCCGCCGGGCGGCTATCGCTGGTGGTACGTCGATGCGATGAGCCAGGACCGGCGCTTTGGCGTCACGGTCATCGCCTTCATCGGCAGCGTCTTCTCCCCCTACTACGCCTGGTCGGGCAGAGGCGATCCCGAGAACCACTGCGCGGTGAACGTCGCGCTCTACCGGCCCGGCGGGAACCTCTGGGCGATGACGGAGCGGGGGAAACAGCGCCTCCGCCGCACCGCCGACACGCTGCAGATCGGCAAGAGCCGTCTGAGCTGGGACGGCCAGGCGCTGGTCATCGACCTTGACGAAATCGCCGTCCCC
Source organism: uncultured Caulobacterales bacterium (assembly GCA_903903715.1). GTDB lineage: Bacteria > Pseudomonadota > Alphaproteobacteria > Caulobacterales > Caulobacteraceae > CAIMFV01. Next base: position 260 of record CAIUZX010000211.1, on the reverse strand, counting down.
TTCCTCACGCCGATCCGCGGGCGGATCACCGTCCGCCCCGATTTTCGGCTGGATCAGGCCTATGACCTCGACGGCGCGGGTAAGCACGTCTGGCGGCCCATCGCCCCCCGCGCGGCGGTAGAGTTGGCGCTTTCCCCCACACACGGGCGATGGTCGGGCGAGGGCTATCTCGACTCAAACTGGGGCGCCGAGCCGATCGAGGACGGCTTTGAGGATTGGGACTGGAGCCGGGCGCATCTTAAGGACCAGACCCTGATCTC
>CAIUZX010000210.1 GCA_903903715.1 uncultured Caulobacterales bacterium | reverse complement strand
TGCCGATCATCGCCGACATCGACGCGGGCTTCGGCAATGCGGAAGCCACCTATCTCCTGGCCAAGAAGATGATCGAAGCGGGCGCCTGCGCCCTGCAGATCGAGAACCAGGTTTCCGACGAGAAGCAGTGCGGCCACCAGGACGGCAAGGTCACCGTGCCGCACGAGGACTTCCTGGCGAAGATCCGCGCCTGCCGCTACGCGTTCCTCGAGCTGGGCGTGGAAGACGGCGTGATCGTCGCGCGCACCGACTCCCTGGGCGCTGGCCTCACCAAGCAGATCGCCTACAGCACGACGCCGGGCGATCTCGGCGACAAGTACAACGCCTATCTGGACTGCGAGGCTGTCGATCCGTCCGAGGCCCGCAATGGCGACGTGATCCTGGTCCGCAACGGCGAGTTCGTGCGACCGAAGCGCCTGCCGTCCAACCTCTTCCAGTTCCGGGCGGGCACAGGCGCCGACCGCTGCGTCCTCGACTGCATCACCGCCCTCGACAACGGCGCGGACCTCCTCTGGATCGAGACGGAGAAGCCGCACATCGAGCAGATCGCCGGGATGGTGGACCAGATCCGCGAAGTCCATCCGAAGGCCAAGCTCGTCTACAACAATTCGCCGTCGTTCAACTGGACCCTCAATTTCCGCCAGCAGGTGTTCGACGCCATGAAGACGGAAGGCAAGGACGTGTCGGCCTATGACCGCGCCCGTCTGATGAGCGTCGAGTATGACGGCACCGAGCTTGGCAAGGTCGCGGACGAGAAGATCCGCACCTTCCAGCGCGACGGCGCCAAGCGCGCAGGCATCTTCCACCACCTGATCACCTTGCCGACCTATCACACGGCGGCCCTGTCGACGGACAATCTGGCCAAGGCCTATTTCGGCGACGAAGGCATGCTGGGCTACGTCCGCAACGTCCAGCGCGAAGAAATCCGCCAGGGCGTCGCCTGCGTGCGTCACCAGAACATGGCCGGCTCCGACATCGGCGACGATCACAAGGAATATTTTGCGGGTGAAGCGGCGCTGAAGGCCGGCGGCGCGCACAACACGATGAACCAGTTCGCATAAAAGTCCGGGGATAAGCGCCCGAGCACGGCGGTTGCGGGACCCCTCGCAGCCGCCGTTTGCGTTTTTAGCGGGGCTGTCCGATGCTGCTTTGACAGCCAACATCGAGGACCGCGCCATGAGCCTTCACGTCGAACCCACAGGTCAGGCCTGCGGCGCCGTGGTGACGGGCGTCGATCTGACGACGGGCGTGTCTGCGGACCTTGCCGCGACGCTGCGACAGCACTGGCTGCGCCATCATGTGCTGGTCCTCCCGGATCAGCCCCTCGACGACGACGGGCTGGAAGCCTTCACAATGGCCTTCGGCGGCTTTGGCGACGACCCGTTCATCGCCCCCATTCCCGGCCGCCGCCACGTCATCGCCGTGCAGCGGCGGGCGGACGAGACCTCACCCATCTTCGCCGAGGCCTGGCACAGCGACTGGAGCTTTCAGGCGCGCCCGCCCGCCGGCACCTGCCTGTTGTCAAAAGTGATTCCGCCGATGGGCGGGGACACCCGCTTCGCCGATCAGCACAAGGCCCTCGCTGAATTGCCTGAAGATCTGCGGGCCAAGATCGAAGGCAAGATGGCCATCCACTCCGCCAAGCGCGCCTACGCGCCCGAAGGGTCCTATGGCGAAGCCGACCGGCCGGCGCGCTCCATGGATATCCGCCCCTCAAGGGAGGCGGAAAAGACGCAAACGCACCCGCTGATCCAGCCGCATCCCGAGACGGGGGAGCCTGCGCTCTACGGCTGTCTTGGCTACATCATCGGCATCGAGGGCATGGACGACGCCGAGGCCTATCCCCTGTTGATGGAGCTCTATCACTGGCAGGGGCAGGAGCGGTTCCAGTATCGCCACACCTGGCGGGAAAACATGCTGGTCGTGTGGGACAATCGGTCGGTCCTGCACGCCGCAACCGGCGGCTATGACGGCCATGACCGGCTGCTGCACCGCACGACCATCGCCGCCGCCTGAACCCGCCTTACGCGTCCAGCAGAGCCAGCGCCTGACTGACCCGCTCGGCGTGCCGGATTTCCTCGCGCCCGTTCTGACGCAAGAGGTCCGCCGCCTCGCCCTCGCCGATCGCCTTGGCCCAGGTCTCGTAAAGCGCATCGCCATTCTCTTCGGCGGCGACCAGGCCTTCCAGCACCCGGCGCTCCAGAGGCCGAACCGTTGACGAGGTGGAGACATACGGATTGTCCGCCGCGGCGGGCGGAACGAACGCCTCCCCGCTCAGCAGGGTCACCACCTTGGCCACCCGGTGTGCGTGGGCGAGTTCCTCGCGCCCGTTGGCCTGCAGGAGCGCCTTGATCTCCGCATTCTCCGTCCCGGCGGCGAGGCCATAGTAGCCCTCGAGCCCGGACGCTTCGAGATAGGCCATCAGCTTCAGATCATCGATCGTCGGCGAG
>CAIUZX010000209.1 GCA_903903715.1 uncultured Caulobacterales bacterium | reverse complement strand
GCCGCCGGATTGCAGGGCCGTCTCGATCTCAAGAATCCCAGCACGGGTGCGAAGGTTCTGAACAACGTCTACGGCGCCGATCACCGGCGAAAAGCCGGTGGTGGGGGACCGGGGATTGGCGAGCCAGAAACTGTCATTGCTATTGGCGACATAGTCCTCGCGGATCACGTGGGGCATGGCCGCAGCGGGAGTGAGCCCTGGTCGCGTGGAGCGCGGGTCGACGCGCCAGCCGCAAGCCGACCTTGAGCCGTCGAGCACGTAGAGACGCGCAATCGCGCCCAGGATGCCCATGCCGGACTTTGGGGCGCAGGTCTTCAGGAGGTCGAGATCCACGTTGGGGGTCGAGGTGACGTCGGCATACATGACCTGTCCGGAACGGTCCGCGGCGATGGTGTTCACCCACGGGATCGCGGCGTCCTTATCGATGGCGGCGCGGACGTCGTCGATCGAGCGCGCTTGACTGATCGCCATCCAGGCGTCGCCGGCTCGTGTGTTCAGGTCATTGGCGTCCTTGACCGCGTAGGCGACCTTCGAGGTCCAGTTCAGCCCGGCCTGCGGCGAAACGACAACTGGGCCGTACTCAGTCCAATAGAGGGTGCGCACAGCGGGTGCGCCTCCCGACGTCTCCACAGAGACCGTGCGTCGCTCCATCGGGATGGACTTGCCGTCGATCAGATAGGCGGTGGGGTCTTTTGGGTCGAGGGCAAGCTCGAACAGCGTGAAATGCCGGTCGGTCGAGACCGTGTGCGACCAGGCAATGTCCTTGTTGAAGCCAACGGCGATACCCGGCACGCCGAACAAGGATGCGCCCATGACGTCCAGTCGCCCCGGAAGCGTGAGGTGCGCCTCATAGAAGCGGTTGGTGGTCTCCCAGGGGAAATGAGGATTGCCCACCAGCAAGGCCCGCCCATCGGCCGCAGCAGACTTCCCGAAGGCCCAAGCGTTGCTGCCGAGCTCGAAGTGGTCGCCAAGATCGACGGGAAGCTGCGCCACTTTGGTGGCCGCCGGAGACGGCGGCGCAGCGGCGACCATCTGCCGGATCCAGCGGCCCGCCCCGCCCTGCAACATCTTCTCTTCGTTCAGGCGCAGAAAGTCGTCGAGGGTTGCGGGCGTGACCCACCCAGCGTTTCGGCAGGCGATGGGGCGCTTGTCCGGCGGGGTGTCGCGAAGATACCGATTGTAGCCCGCTATATATCCCGTAACGAGGTCGGCATAGTCCGTGGAAAACAGCTTGGCGGCGGAGCGCAGAGCCGCAATATTCACGGCCGTGCGGAAGAAGGCGTCGCTCTCGACATTGGGAATCTTGGCGAAGGCCACCAGCGCGACGCCGTCGGAACCGAACGTCTTGGCCCGCTCGCCTCGCAGAGTGACCAAATGGTCGGCCAGAAGACATAGATTGTCCCGCGCGAAGGCGTATCCCTGCCCGTATCCCAGGCCGGTGAAGGATTGAGCTCGGATGTGCGGCACGCCGTAGTCCGTCCAGACAATCTCCGCTCGCAGGCGATCCGCACTCAGGGCTGGCTGAGCCCACAGCAGCACGGCGAGACCCGCAAGCGCGTGTCGCACAAATCTGGAAATGTTCATGGATCCGTCCGTTTCCCGCCGTCTTTGCCCTACTCTCGCAATGGCAGGCTCACGGTGCAATGACGGAATGCCGCGCTTGAGCATTCCACGCCCGGTCTTGGCGCGTCCGGCAGGACTCGAACCTGCAACCGCTCGCTTAGAAGGCGAGTGCTCTATCCGGTTGAGCTACGGACGCTGAGAGAAACCAAAAGGGCCTAGTGAGTCCAGGGCTCCATCCGACCCGTAGCGAAATTGTCGGCATAAGCCTTGATGATCCGCTTGCCCGTCTTCGGCTCGATCACCTGGAACGGAATGCCGTGGGCCTGAGCATACGCGATCGCTTCTTCCTTGGTCGGGAATCTCAGACGCACCTGGGCGTTCATATCCGAAGACGAACTCCACCCCATCAGCGGGTCGGGAATACGCGCCGACGCAGGTTCGAACTCCAGAACCCAATCATGCGTCTTGGCCTTGCCGGACTGCATGGCGGTCTTCGCAGGGCGATAAATTCTGGCGAACATGGGCGCTCACGTCTTGGCGGAAACTCTCGCACATCCCATAAGCCGTTCCGGCGCTGCGGCAAAGGGGTGTCTGCCTGGCAGGGCGCCTCTATGCGAGTCAAATGGCGCGACGGGAGAGACGGATGACGGACCCTTCTGCGTCGAACACAACCAAAGTTGAAACCTGGCTGGAGGACGCCGCCGTCTGGCTGAAGATCGGCGCGACGTCCTTCGGCGGCCCTGCGGCGCAGATCCAGCAGATGCATGAGGAGATCGTCGCTCGCCGTGGCTGGGTCGATGAGGCCGGCTTTCGGGCCGCGTTGAACTTTGCGATGATCCTGCCGGGACCTGAAGCGCAGCAGCTGGCGACTTATCTGGGCTGGCGCAGACGCGGATATTGGGGCGCCATCCTGTCCGGAGGTCTCTTCGTGGCGCCCGGCGCCGTCCTCCTCTTTGGTCTCGCCTGGTTGGCGGCCGCGAAGGGCGAAGAGCCTTGGCTGGCTGCGGCGTTTTCCGGCATGTCCGCTGTCGTGGTCGCGCTCATCGCCGCCGCAGTGTTCCGTATCGGACAACGAACAATCACGACCTTTTTGAGCGCATCCGTGGCGATTGCCGCCTTCGGAGGCATTGCAGCATTCAACATCAGCCTGCCGTGGATCCTTTCCGGAGCCGCTGCCGTCGGCGCTCTAACTTATCGCCACAGCGGGTCGCCCGAGATCGCGGTCACACAAGCCCCAGCCGCACACTCGGCAATGTCATGGTTGGCGAGGCTTCTTGGTCTCACCGTCCTCTTCGCGGCACTCTGGGCGATACCCCTGATGATCATCATCGCAGCGTTCGGCCCGACCCCGTTCCTCAAGCTATCGGTATTTTTCCTCCAAGCGGCCCTGGTCACCTTCGGCGGCGCCTATGCCGTATTGCCGTTCGTCGCATCAGGCGCTGTAGGCGAATTTCACTGGATCAGCGCCGCCGACATGGCGCACGGGCTGGCGCTGGCGGAAACCACGCCGGGGCCGCTTATCCTGGTCAATGAGTATGTTGGCTTCTTCGCAGGGTGGAACGCGTGCCGAGATGGGGCGTGCGGCGGCCTGAGCCAGCTGGGCGCCGCGGGGTTGGCTGCGTTTCTGACAGTCTGGACGACCTTTCTGCCGTGCTTCTACATGGCGCTCGTCGGCGCGCCATTGGTCGGACCCAATCGGGTGGGTCCACGCCTGCAGGCGAGCCTGGACAGCCTTACGGCCGCCGTGGTCGGCGTGATTGCAACGCTCGGCCTATCGATCGGACGGCAAGCCTATCAGTCTTCGCAGGGCGTGGATCTTGTCAGCCTTGGCGTCACGCTTGTCGCGCTGCTGATGATCTTCAGCCGCAGGGTTCCGGCCGTGATTGTGGTCTTGTCGGGCGCCTTGCTCGGCATAGGGCGCCTCTGGCACGGGGCTTGAAGCGAGGTCCTGACGCGATCCGATTGCGCCCAAAAAGGACCAACCATGGAGACGCTGCTCCCCATCATCTTTGCGAATGCCGATGTCGTGTCGACAATCGGCGCCCTGACGTCTTTGGCTATCGCAGCCTTCGCCGTCGCCTTGATGATCAAAGGCTCTCACAGCTCTCCAGCCCAGTAGGGCCGCGCCTGCAGGGAAATGGTCGGAGCGGCAGGATTTGAACCTGCGACCCTCTGGTCCCAAACCAGATGCGCTACCAGACTGCGCTACGCTCCGACATGACTTCAGGTTGGGCGTGGGTAGTGGGTTTGACCTGTCACCGCAACCAAAATCACGGCGTCAGCTGTGATTGTATCGACCTCTACTTCGGAAAGATCCAACCGTCGGTCACCCGATCTCCGACCTTAATACCGAAACGCTTGGCGAGGCCGGCCTTGATCTCTAGGACAGCCCGGGCGGGACCGGCGGAAGGTAGAGGACTGTCGTCGTAGGGCTTTGCGTTGGCGGCGATGTTCGTGATCTTGCCGTCGACGCCGATGAATATGATGTCGAGGCCGAGAGCCGTGTTGTGCATCCAGAATGAGACGGGCGTTGCTTCTGGAAAATCGAAGATCATCGCCTGATGATCCGCCATTTTGTGACGGAACATCAAGCCTTTCTGACGCGCGGCGTCATCTGCGGCGATCATTGTGTTGAAACTGACCGGGCCCTTGGCGGTCTGCAGGGTCACTGTCTCGGTGGGAAGCACTTGCGGCGCGTTCGCCGGCTCTGCCCAAACGCCGACTGGCGACGTCAGCAACAATAGCGAGACGCCCCCTATCGCACAAACGACACCCGCCCAGAGGCTGACTCGTCTGGTCCCCGAGTGACGTTGCATTCAGATTGCCCTTGCGTTCGAAGTCATACCCACATGCCGAATGCGACCGGACAAAGCAATCGGTTCAGGCGTCCGTCAGAGGCTCGATATCGGCCACCACAAGGCCCTTGGGTCCAGTGGAAAAGCGAACGAGCACATCGTCGCCTGGCTGCAGATCGTCAAGCCCGCACCGTCTCAAGGTCTCAATATGCACGAAAATGTCACCAGGCGCGTCGTCTCGCACCACGAACCCGTATCCTTTGGTCCGATTGAACCACTTGACCTTGGCGCGTTGCGGCGGGGCCTCTCCTCCGGCGTTCGACCGGACGGCCCGCTGGGACGCGTATTCGGAAGGATAGCCCGGCTCGCGATGGCCGCCGAAATCCCCGAGGCCCTCACCGCGGGCGAAATCGGACGGTCGGGGAGACATTGGCGCCGCGGTTGTCTCGTCCAACTCAACGATCGATGTGACCTGCCAGCCCTTGGGCCTTCGCACCGCCTCGCAGACAATTGAAGATCCTTCGAGCGCGTGCTCTCGGCCGCACTCACGAAGACTGGTGACGTGCAGCAGCACATCTTTGAGATCCGTCATAGCCGGATCGTCGGGTACGATGAACCCGTACCCCTTGCCTGGATCAAACCATTTGATTCGGCCGCCGATACGTACGGCCTCTGAAGCTGGATCAGCTCCGTCAAGACTGCCAGTCGACATTCGCCCCTCACATCCGCCAGACCAGAGCGGATCGCGCAGCATAACACGGAAAAAATAGCCTGCGACGCGAAAAACGTCGACTTAACGATACGCTTAACTGGGGGAACTGCGAAGCGCGGTGGTAGGCCCTAGGAGAGTCGAACTCCTCTTCCCAGAATGAAAATCTGGTGTCCTAACCGATAGACGAAGGGCCCGTCCGCGGGAGACGCCGTATACAAAGGGAATTTCGTCGGCGCAAGCCCATTCCTACAGGAAAGTTTCCGCGTGCGTCGCGGTCAGGCGCGACGAGGATCGGAAACGTCCTCGATCTCGAACTGCACGCCAGCGCGCCCCTGCCAATCATCCGGTTTGAGCCGTCCGGCGACGTGCACGCCTGATTCGCCGGAGAGGAGGCGTTCTCCCATAGGCGTCTCAGCCGAACGCCAGGCGATGGCCTTCAGTCTCTGGCCATCGAGATCGACGAGGTCGCAGCGCACATGGCCTCCGCGCATAGCCATAGCCCGCATAGGTCTGACATTCGCCAGGGCGAACATCGGCTCGGGGTTGCCCGGTCCGAAAGGCGCCAGCGCTTCGAACGCCGCCCAAAGGGACCGGTTTGCGGCAGTCGGAGTCAACAGGGCGTCGACCCACACCACGTCGGCCAACGTGGCCGCGGCCGTCTGCGCTTTCAAAGCCTCGTTCATGAACGCCCGAAACGCAGGCAGCCGGTCTCGCTGAAGGGTCAAGCCGCCCGCCATGGCGTGGCCGCCGCCTGACATCAGAAGTCCTGCGTCAAACGCCGCCTGTATCGCAGCGCCCAGATTGACCCCTGGCTGTGACCGCCCGGAACCCTTGCCAATCCCAGTTTCCGGGTCAAAGCCAATGGTAATGACAGGCCGCCGCACCCGCTCGCGCAATCGCCCGGCGACAATGCCGACGACACCTGGCCGCCAACCGTCGCCGCAGGCGATGACAACGGGCTCATCCGCCTGGTCCTGCATCTGGCGCTCCGCCTCGGCGAGGGTCGCCGCTTCGATCTCGCGACGCAGGACGTTGAAGGCGTCGAGTTCCGCAGCGAGGGCGTCCGCCTCGAGGGCATCGTCTGTCGACAGCAGCCTTGCGCCCACGTCCGCCTGACCGATCCGCCCTCCAGCGTTGATTCTTGGCCCGAGAAGAAAACCGGCGTGAAAGGTGGTCGCCTCTCCGGATGCGCCAGCAAGGCTTGCCAGCGCCTTCAGACCCGGGTTGGCCCAACGAGACATCACTTTCAACCCCTGCGCCGCCAGGGCGCGGTTGAAGCCGGTCAGCGCGGTTACGTCGCAGATGGCGCCCAGAGCGGCCAGATCAAGCCATTGCCGAAGATCAGGCTCCGGCCGATCTGCAAAAAGTCCCCTG
>CAIUZX010000208.1 GCA_903903715.1 uncultured Caulobacterales bacterium | reverse complement strand
GGCGCCAACGGCGTCATGGGGTGGCTGACGCCCCTCGTCGCCATGCTGGCGGCCGGTCTGCTGGCCGGGTTCGCCGCCGGCATCTTCGGCATCGGCGGCGGGTTCATCGTGGTTCCGGCCCTGTTCATTGTCCTGCCGCTGCTCGGGGGCGATCACGCCCAATACGCGCACATCGCCATCGGCACCTCCGCCGCCACCATCATCGTGACCTCCATCCGCTCGGTCCGGTCTCACGCCAAGCGCGGGGCTGTGGACTTCGAGGTGCTGAAGAGCTGGGCGCCCTGGATCGTCCTGGGCGACGGGGTCGGCGTGCTGCTCGCCGGTCACGTCGACGGCAAGGTGCTGACCCTCATCTTCGCAGGCGGCGTGATGCTGATGTCCATCAACTTCCTCGTGCCCAAGCTCGGCGACCGTGTGCTGACCGATCACATGCCGTCCGGCGCGATGCGGGTGGGTATTGCGGGAGGCCTCGGCGCCTTCTCGTCGCTGCTCGGCATCGGTGGTGGAACCATCGCGATCATGGTCATGACCCTGTGCGGCCGGTCGATCCACAAGGCGGTCGCCACAGCGTCCGGCGTCGGCACCTTAATCGCCATCCCCAGCGCCATCGGGTTCGCGATCATCGGCTTCAAGGAGGGCGGTCTCCCCTGGGGATCCCTCGGCTTTGTGAACCTGCCCGCCGCCATCGCTGTCGCCTCCATGTCCGTGCTGACGGCGCCCTTGGGCGTCGCGGCGGCGCACAGCCTGCCGTCGCCGGTCCTGAAGCGGAGCTTTGGCCTCTATCTCATCTTCATCTCCGCCCTGATGTTCAAGAACGCCATGAAGATCTGACCCGGAACTTTCCGTGCGCCGGGGCGCAATGCTCAACTCGAAACACCACAAAGACGGGAGACTGCTGCAATGACGAAACTCTTGAGCGAAGAAGCCAAGGACGACCTGCTGCACCGCGGGTATTCACGCCGACAACTGGCGGGGATCGCGACCGTGTTCGGCGTGGGCATGCTGGCCGCCAGCCGTGGCACGCCCGCTTTCGCCTCCGCTGGACACCCTGACGCGGCCCCGTCGGCTAAAGTGCGCATCGGCGCCAACGAGTGCTGGACCGGCCCGCTCGCCCCCGGTCAGGCCGCTGCGGCGGCAATGATCGCGTCGAGCAACCGCTATTCCCCGCATGACGAACACGGCGACTTCCGCCGCACCGTCTCGGCCATCGAAGGCGTTCCGGCTGACTATGTCGCTCCCTGGCCGGGCTCGAGCGATCCGTTGTCCCGTTCAGTTGTGTCCTACTGCTCGCCGACCCGCGGCCTCGTGACCGCCGATCCGACCTTCGAGCTCGCCGGTCGCACGGCGGAATGGCTCGGCGCGCCGGTGGCCCGCGTGCCGCTGACCAAGGACTATACGCACGACGTCAAGGCGATGCTGGCCGCCAATCCGAACGCCGGGCTCTACTACATCTGCACCCCGAACAACCCGACGGGCTCGGTGACGCCTCTGGCCGACATCGAGTGGCTGGTGGCCAACAAGCCCGCTGGCTCCATGGTGCTGGTGGACGAGGCCTACACCCACTTCGCCGACGTGCCGACCGCCTCCTATCTCGCTGCGGCCGGCAAGGACGTGATTGTCATGCGCACCTTCTCGAAGATCTTCGGGATGGCCGGCATGCGGATGGGCTACATCATGGCGCGTCCGGACGTGCTGACCAAGATGATGCGCTATGACGGCGGCATGCAGTCAGGCGCCCTGCCGCTTCCGTCGCTCGCCTGCGCGACCGCGAGCCTCACAGCCAAGGACCTGATCGCCGCGCGTCGCGAAGAGATGCGCGCCAACCGGGCCATCGCCTTCGAGGCCCTGAAGAAGCACAAGCTCACCTACGTGCCGACCAACGCCAACATGTTCATGATCGACTGGAAGACCAAGCCGGCCAAGGACATGCAAGTCGCCTTCCGCGGAAAGAGTGTGGAAATCGGCCGGTCCTGGCCGATCTGGCCGACCGTCTCTCGGGTCACGGTGGGATCGAAGGACGACATGATCGCCTTCAGCGCCGCCCTTGATGCGATTATGAGCTGAGCCTGAACGGCTCTACGATCTGAAACGAAAATGGACCGCTCCGATGATCCGGAGCGGCCCAAGATTTTCAAAAAGCCCCGCCTGACGGATCCGTCAGGCGGGGTTTTTCTTTGCCGTGATCAGAAGCTGGCGGTCAGCTTTGCGCCCCAGTAGGACTGGGCGTCGCGCGGCACCTGCAGACGGGTGAAGGACCCGGCCTGCAAGGGCGCCAACGTACCCGCTGCGGGACCTGCGCCACCCGGTGTCACGAAGGTCGTGTAGTACTTGTCCGTCAGGTTCTTGCCGATGATGGCCAGACGATAACGGCCGTCCTTCGTCGCGAAGGTCGCCGTCAGATCCCACAGGCCGTAGGAGGGCTGGCGGGCCAGGCTCGACTGGTCGATGTCGAAGTTGATCGTGCTGGTGTAGCTGTAGGTCGTCGCAATCCGCAGGTCGAAGGGAACCGACTGCGGCAGCGGCGCGTTGTAGACGCCTGTGATGTTGAACTTGTTCTTCGGCGCGAAGGGCAGCGGCTTACCGTTGTGCGCAAGGCACTTGGCGAGGTTCAGCTGGTTCCCCGAGGTCGGCGTGTTCGTGTAGGCCGTCTGCGCCGCCGTGCAGTTGTAGGTCACGATCGTGGCGTCGTCATAGGTGTAGCCGCCGCTGAGGGTCAGATCCGACGTCGCCTTCCAGGACACGTCGAACTCAGCGCCCCGCGCCCGCACATCGCCCGCGTCGCCGAGGGTGACCGTCGTCGAGGTGCCCTGCAGCACGAAGGTGTTGGCCTGGAAGTGCGAGAAGTCTTCCCAGAATACGTCCGCGTTGATGGTCAGGCGATGACCGAAGTACTGGTTCTTTGCGCCGATTTCATAGGCGTTCGAAGTTTCCGGCGCGATCGTGCCCATGTTGATCAGGTTTTCACTGTAGAAGTCGTTCAGCGAAGGCCCCTTGTACCCGCGGGAATAGGTCGCATAGAGCAGGTGATCCGGGGTCAGCTGATACTCGGCGCCCAGCTTGCCGGAGACGCCGGTCTTGTCGGCCTTTTCCGCGCCGTGGAACGACGGCTGGATGCCCGAGGGGTTCACCGGCAGGCTGCCCGCCGTATAGGAGTTGCGGGTCAGCGAGTAGCGAACCGTGTCATGGCTGAAGCGCAGGCCGCCGATCAGTTTCAGCTTGTCGTTGACCTCATATGTCGCCTCACCGAAGAGAGCCTGGTTTTCAAACGCCGTACGCCAAGCCGCCGGGCCCTGCGCATGGATCACCGTGCCCGTCGCAGCCGTGCAGGGCTTGAAGCCGCTGGCGTCGACCGCTGAGGTGGAGGCCGTGCACTGGTCAACGAAACGGTTGAACCAGTCATTTTCGTGCGTGTACCAGAAGAACGCGCCGACAACGTATTGCAGCTTGCCGGGCTCTGTCGTCGCGATGCGGAACTCCTGGCTGTACTGATTGTAGTTCAGCGCGCCGTAGTCGCGGTCAGCCACGTCAATCGAGTTGGCGTAGTTGCCGTAGGTCGCGTGGAAGTCCCCGTCGCGGATCTGCTTGTTGCGCCAGTCGCGCCAGGCCGTGATCGAGGTGATGCGAAAGCCCTTCACGTCATAGTCGATCTGAGCGGACAGGCCGCCGTTGCCGTCGACGGTGCCGGGGGTCAGGTCGTCATAGACCTGCTTGGAGCCGTAATAGGCGGTGACCGGCAGGATGGACGGCGCCAAGACGTTGTTGATCGGCGTCGGGTTCGGGCCCGTCACATAGGTTCCGAGCACGTCGGCGCAGCAGTTGTCGTTCGACTTCACATAGTCCGCGTGCAGCGTGACGAGCAGGTTCGGCGTGATCTGGTCGGTCAGCGCCGCACGCAGGCCCGAGTGTTGATAGCCGTTGGTCCACTTCTTGGTGAAGGCATTGTAGATGTTGCCCTTGAAGTCGCCGGCGACGCCGGAGATGGCGAAGCCCATCGTGTCGCTGATCGGACCCGAGAGGTTGAAGTCGCCGCGGAATTCACCGCCGTCAAAGCCCGCGACCGAGACGTCGCCAGCGAGCGACTTGGTGGGGCCCTTGGTAATAATGTTCACCACGCCCGCGGACGAGTTCTTGCCGAACAGGGTGCCCTGGGGGCCGCGCAGAACTTCGATGCGCTCAAGGTCCGTGAACTCCTGCACAGCCATGCCGGAGCGGCCGTAGACCACGCCGTCGACCACGGTCGACACGCTGGGCTCGGCGCCCGAAGAGAACGACTGCGTGCCGATGCCGCGCACCGACAGGGTCGAGTTCACGTTGGCCGTGCCCTTCTTGAAGGTCAGCGACGGGATCACCTGTCCGAGGGACTCCGCATTGCCGATGGCGTTGTCGCGGAGCAGCTCCTGGCTGGCGACGCTGACGCCCAGCGGCACCTTCTGCAGGTTTTCCGAACGCTTCTGGGCGGTCACGATCACCTCGGCGACCGTGTCGTTCGACGCAGCGGCCAGAGCCGGCGACGTGGCCAGCACCGCGGTCGACGCCGCCGCAAGCCAGAGCCCGCGATGCAACGTGTTCTTCATGTCAGTAAACCTTCCCGCTGTTCTTGAAGTCTTCGAGGCGTCGTGAAATCGATCTGCATCTGTCACAGATTCGAATGCGCCCCTCTGAGAGCAAAATGGATCGTGTCACGGGAGTGTCAAGTTGCAGGGCGCGTCGATGGCGGAGGCGGACGGGGGTGTTGCGCATTTATCGACGGGGTTGTGGAGAAAATGACACTGTTTTTGCGACCTCTCCGCGTTGACATCGGCTGTCCGTTTGCCAAGCGAAGCGCCGCGTGCCAGCCTGTCCGGCGTGCTGGACAAGGAATTTGAACGGTGATGAAGACGATGGGCCGACGGAAGGCGCCCGCACCTTGAACCGGACCTCACGACTCTGGGCGTGGAGCGTCGTCGCGCTCGTCAGCCTCGGCACCGCGATCAACTACCTGTCGCGCAATAGCCTGGCGCTGCTGGCGCCGCAGCTCGAGCAGACCTTCCACTTCGGCGCGAAGGAATACAGCTACATCGCTGCGGCGTTCCAGGTCGCCTATACGGTGATGCAGCCGGTCTGCGGCTTTATCCTCGACCGGCTGGGCCTTCGCGTCGGGTTCGCCCTGTTCGCCGCCCTCTGGTCGATTGTCGGCATCTTCCATGCGGGGGCCGGGGGCTGGCGGGCGCTGATGGCGCTGCGCGGGGCGCTGGGCGCGACCGAGGCCGTCGCGATCCCCGCCGGCATGAAGGCGGTCAGCGAGTGGTTCACCGGCGCGGACCGGTCCAAGGCCGTCGGCTGGTTCAACGCAGGCACCTCGCTGGGCGCCATGATCGCCCCGCCCATGACCATCGCCCTGACGCTTGCCTATGGCTGGCGATCGGCCTTTGTCGTGTCGGGGATCCTGGGCCTTGTCTGGGCCGCGCTCTGGTATGCGGTCTATCGCAGCCCGCCCGCCGCCGCTGAGAAGGAGCCGCCCAAGCCCGTCCGCGCCCTGAGCATCCTGACTTCGCGCCGCTACTGGGCGCTGGCCGTGCCGCGCTTCTTCGCCGAGCCCGCCTGGCAGACCTTCAACCTGTGGATCCCGCTCTATCTCGCCACCGAGCGGCACATGGACCTCAAGTCCATCGCCCTGTTCGCCTGGACGCCGTTC
>CAIUZX010000207.1 GCA_903903715.1 uncultured Caulobacterales bacterium | reverse complement strand
TGAATCGGCGAAGGCCGCGCAAGGCGCGCTGGACTTCTCCGACCTGATCGAGAGCGCCAAGGCCCTGCTGAACGACGCGCCGCAGACCGCCTGGGTGCTGTTCAAACTCGACGGCGGCATTGACCACATCCTGGTGGACGAGGCGCAGGACACGTCTCCGGAACAATGGGCGATCGTCCGGGCGCTGACAGGAGAGTTCTTCGCCGGCGTCGACGGGCGCGAGCGCACGTTGGACCGCACGGTGTTCATCGTCGGCGACGAGAAGCAGTCGATCTTTTCATTCCAAGGCGCAGCCCCCCATCTGCTCGATCACCACGGACAGGCGCTGCAGCGTGAGGCCAACAGCGCCGGGCGGGACTTCGTCGGTGTGGACCTAACAGTCTCCTGGCGCTCCACGCCCGAGGTTCTGGAGTTTGTCGACAAGATATTCGAGGGGCCCGACCGTTCGGGGCGCCTGTCTCCCCGCCTCGATGCATCGGGCGGCGCGCCGGTCGTCACCCATCTGGCGCAACGGGCGGAGGATCCGGGCTGCGTGGATCTCTGGCCGCCAGTCCAGGAAACGGGGCAATCCGACGCGAGCGCATGGGATCCTCTCGACATTGACCGAACCGAGGGCGCCTGGCGGGTCCTAGCCGAGCGGATCGCCGCGGAATGCGACGCGATCGTGAAGCGGGGCGATCAGGTGCGAGAACGCCAGGGCCAGCGCCCGGCGGACTATGGCGACCTGCTCATTCTCGTGAAGAAGCGAGGCCCGCTGTTCGAGGAGACCCTTCGCGCTTTGAAGCGTCGCGGCGTGCCCGTAGCAGGCGCAGACCGGCTGAAGCTATCGGAACACCTCGTCTTCAAGGACCTTCTGTCGCTGGCGAGATATGCCCTGTTCCCGTGGGACGACCTCACCCTCGCCGAGCTCCTGCGCAGTCCCTTGTGCGGTCTGTCGGACGAGGAGCTGTTCGAGCTGGCGCACGGTCGACGCGACAGTCTGAGCGCCGCGCTGAAGGAAAAGGCGCGGGAGCGCCCGATCTTCGAGAAGGCCGCTGACCTGCTCGCCAGGGCGCGCGACCTTGGGCGTAGCCTGACGCCCTTCGACTTCTACGCCCGCATGCTGGTGCTCGCGGATGGCCAGGACCGGAGCCTGCGCCAGCGTTTCGCCACGCGCCTCGGACCGGAGGCCTCGGAGGCGATCGACGCCTTTCTCGCCGAGGTGTTGGCCGCAGAGAGCCGGCACATCCGGGATCTGGAGCGCCTCTGCGCCGAGTTCGAGCGCCTCGATCTGACCTTGAAACGGGAGATGGACGCGCCCCGGGGCGAGGTGCGCGTAATGACGGCCCATGGCGCCAAGGGCCTCGAAGCGCCCGTCGTGTTCCTGGCCGACACGGTGTTCCAGAACACCACCCGTCCGGCCCTGATCACGCTGGATAACGGCGGCCTCATCTGGCTGGGTGGGTCCAAGTCCGTTGACTGCGAAGCGGCGAAGCGCGCGAGGCAGGCCCGCGATGACCTGGAATCGCAGGAAGAAGCGCGCCTGCTCTACGTCAGCCTGACGCGGGCCCGCGACCGCCTGATCCTGTGCGGGCGCCTGAGGGCGAACGGCACGAGCGCCGCCGCCAAGGGCTGGTGGCCCTGGCTGTCGGACGCCTTCGATCAGCGTCTGGAGGGCCGGCTGCGTGACGTCGAGGACACCCAGGGCTTCGTGTTTCAGCGCTTCGGCAAAGACCCGCCCAGAGGCGAACCGGCCACTGTCGCCGAGATCACTGATGTCGGCCTGCCGGACTGGGCGCGTCGGGTCGCTCGCCCGGATCCTGCGGCGCAAGTCTACGCCTCCCCCTCCACCTATGGCGACAGCCGACGGGGCGCGACTCCTTCTCCTTTGGCCGCGACAGGGGGCCTTGGCCGGTTCCGGCGGGGCGACCTGATCCACAAGCTGTTCCAGAGCCTTCCGGATCTGCCAGCAGACATCCGATCCGAGGCCGCGGCGAAGATCCTGTCCCGCGAACGGGATCTGACGGAGGAGCATCGCCGCGAAATCGCCCGCGCAGCGCTGACGGTGCTCGAGGATCCCCGTTTCGCCGAGGCCTTCGGACCCGGCTCACGGCCTGAAGCGGCGGTGGCGGGCACGTCTCCGGAACTCCCTCTGGGGCTTTCGATCTCAGGCCGGGTCGACAGGATGGTCGTGCGGCCGGACCGGGTGCTGGTGATCGACTTCAAGTCCAACCGACCCGCGCCCGACCGGATCGACAATGCAGACCCCGCCTACATCACCCAGATGGCGCTCTACGTCGCAGTGCTGCGGGAGATCTTCAAGGGACGCAGGATCGAAGCGGCGCTGATCTGGACGGATGGACCCAAACTGATGCCGGTGCCTGAAAATCTGATCGCTTCCAGCCTCGCCGCTGTGCGACGCACCGGTTGATCCGGACGAGTTGGCGGCTTACATCCGTGACCGGCGGCCGTCACTCTGACATCCGCCTCATCAGGAGCGTGTACATGTCCACCCTCAAGGTCACCGACGAATCCTTCGAACGCGACGTGCTGAAGGCAGGGCAACCTGTCCTGGTCGACTTCTGGGCGGAATGGTGCGGCCCCTGCAAGCAGATCGCCCCCATCCTCGACCAGCTGGCCGAAGAGCTGTCGGGCCGTGTCACCATCGCCAAGCTGAACATCGAGGACAGCCCGTCGACACCCGGTCGCTATGGCGTGCGCGGCATCCCGACCATGATGCTGTTCCGGGACGGTCAGATGGCCTCCATGAAGGTCGGGGCGATGCCGAAGGCCAAGCTGCTGGAATGGCTTGCGGAAGCTGGCGTCGGCGCCTGATCGGCAATGACCGAAGAGACGCACGCCGCCTGGCGCGCGCTGCACGCGGCCGCTGAGCAGGCGGCGCCGCAGCGCATCATCGATCTATTCGCGACGGAGGCGGGCCGCCTGACTCGCAACACCGTGTCGGTGGCCGGTCTGACGATGGACCTCTCCAAGCAGAGCTGGACCGCTGAGGGACGGGACGCCTTCCTGGCTCTCGCTCAGGCGTCTGGTGTTGAGGCCGCGCGATCGCGTCTGTTTGGCGGTGAGATCGTCAATCGGTCGGAGGGACGCGCGGTCCTGCACCCAGCCCTGCGCGCGCCCGACGGAGCGGCGTTCGCTGCGGACGGCGCGCCGGTCAGCGCGCTCGTCGAAGAGGGCCGCAGCCGGATGAAGGCCCTGGCGGATGGGATCGCTGACGGGCGCATCCGCGGCGCGACGGGCAAGACCTTTTCGGCCGTACTGCATATCGGGATCGGCGGGTCGGATCTCGGGCCTCGCCTTGTGTGGGAGGCGCTGCGGCCTGCCGCGCCGAAGATCGATTTGCGATTTGTCGCCAATGTCGATCCGGCGGAACTCGTTCTGGCGCTTGAGGGGCTCGACCCCGAAACCACGCTCGTGGTCGCCGTGTCGAAGACCTTCACCACCCTCGAGACGCTCGCCAACGCCGAAGCCGCCCGCGACTGGCTGCGCGAGCGCCTCGGGGCGGACGGCGCCCGGGCCCACTTCGCCGCCGTGTCCGCCGCCCCTGAGCGCGCAGAGGCGTTCGGCGTCGAGCCGGACCGCGTCTTCGCCTTCTGGGACTGGGTGGGCGGTCGCTATTCCATCTGGTCGGCGGTTGGCCTCTCCTGCGCGATCGCACTTGGATATGATCGGTTTGCAGACGTCCTGGCGGGGGCCGCCGAGATGGACGAACATTTCGTGTCCGCCCCCCTCGCCGCCAACGCGCCAATCCTGCTGGCGGGCGCGCATGTGTTCAACCGCAACGGTCTGAAGCGGCCCGT
>CAIUZX010000206.1 GCA_903903715.1 uncultured Caulobacterales bacterium | reverse complement strand
GGGATGGCGCCAATCCGCGCCGACGACCCATCGCCACCACAACGCCGACGCCCCCGCCCGCTGGAGGGGAACGGGGCCGGGGGTAGGTGTGAACACGGCGGAGCCGGCCTGCGCATCTTCCGCAGCGAGACCGGGATAGTCGGCGGGGTCGGGCGCCCGCTCCGCCGCCGTGACGTGGCCCGTCTCGGCCACGAACGCCGCGAACTGGCGGTTGGTGACCGGCGTGCGATCCATCCAGAAGTCACCCACGTTCGCCCGGCGCACCGGTCGCTCATCGGCGTAGAAGGCGTCCGAGCCCATCTCGAAGGCGCCGCCGCGGATCAGGACCATCTCTTCCCCCGCCGGATCCAGCGCGCTTGACGTCATGGGCCTTTCCCTCCTCAGCACTACGAAGCGACACATCGCAGCTCCGCGCCCGGACGTCTGCGCCGGAGCGACATTTTGACGCGGCGCCGTTCTTGAAGCTGTCCGCTCGAGCCCGCGTCGGCGCCGCCGCCGCTGTCCCGCATTGGAGCAAGTTTGATGTCTCGCCGGATCCGAACCCTCGCCATCCGCATCGCCCCCGCCCTCGCCGGGCTCATTCTGGCGCAGGCGAGCCTGGCCTTTGCAGACACTATCCAGCAGACGACCTTGCCCCCAGCGCAGCCGCAGCAGCCAGCGCCGCAACGGCCGGCGTCTGCGCAGCAGGCTCCCGCGCAACCGCAACAAAATCAGGCCCAGCAAAATCCCGTCCCGCAGCCGCAGCGTCAGGTCCAGCAGACCTATCGGCGCGGCGTGACGCCGCCGCCCATCTCCAACATGACCCTGCCCTCGATCGGGCCGTCGAACTACACCGTCGCACACAGCGAGCGAACCTACTGGGGCACGGCGGAGCGCCATCCCGCGCCACAGCTCTATCCGCAGCTGCCCGGCATGGGCCAGCCCGCCCCGACCCAGCCGCCCGTCAACACCGCTTCGGTCTACCGCTACCTGCCCTCGAGCGCGTCGGCGGCCAGCGCGTCCCCCTTCGGCCCGCCCCTGCCCGCCGTGAACGCCCAGCCCTGAGGCGCGGTGGTCGGTTGAGATCGCTCACGGCCCAATCGTTTGGTCGCCGTCCCTCACGAAGAGTGATCCCAGCGCCGTGACATGGCGTCGGCGACCGTCGTCCGCGCAAAGAGTTACTGCTGATTGCAACCCGTCCAAGCTTGCGCCACGCTGGGTAGGTGGGCGGAATGAGTGATTTTTGGGCGTTCTGCCACAAAGGGCTGTCCTTGCGCGGAATAGGCCCCACGGGGACGAAGGTGGCGTGAAATCGTAACGGCTGCAGCTCTGTCGCTAGTGGATTGAATATGACATTCGAGTTCCAGTTGACACTTGGCGGAGTTTCGAATGTCAAATTCGAAAAATCCAGGAGAATCAATAGATTTTATAGTGGTCCTTTTGCTTCCGATATTTGCTCGGCGGCAGGTATATCAAGGATGCAAATGTCGGAATCGGACCACTAGCGGCAAGGGCGTCTAAAAGATTGATGCACGCCGCATTTTTCTTGCCTCATCATGGGGCGGCTGCGTGCCGACCCCGGAGAGAAGCACGAACCCCGTGTGGCGATCTCAAGCCCGGCAGAAATACCAGTGTTTTGCGTTTCGTCGCCTACCAACCCTTAACGACCGGCGCACTCGCGGCGGCGGCGGGTCGCCTGCGCCTGTTGACTCCAGCCGCGATAGAGAAGCTGCCGTTCCGGTATCTCGCCACCAAGCGGACTCTGCCAGGGCGTGCTTTGGGTGGTCAGCGACCGCCCGCCAGATGG
>CAIUZX010000205.1 GCA_903903715.1 uncultured Caulobacterales bacterium | reverse complement strand
CGAGCACGAGGTGTGCCTGCGCAGCTTTGGCCGGAAACTGCGCGCGCTGATCCCGGAGGCGCGGGCGCACAGGGCGCCGGCCGGCTGGTGATCAGCCCTGGTTCTTGAGGCTCTGCAGGAACTTCGACAGGCCCGCCCCGCGACCTGGAATGATGGGGCCAAGCTTGAACACCCCGTCGGCGCGCAGGCACGTCTCCCCGTCTGCGGTCACAAGGCATTGGGCGAAGACGAGGCTCTTGGTCACCCGCAGCACCTGCGCCTCCCCTTCCAGCCAGCAGCCCAGCGGGGCGGGGGCGAGGTAGTCCTGCGACAGGTGCACCGTTGGCATGAAGCGGTTGTCCGCATGGCCGCCATAGGCGATCGAAAACGGCATCAGCATGTCGATGAAGGTCGCCAGCATGCCGCCGTGGCAGATCTGCATGGGGTTGCAGTGGCGCATCTCGACCCGAAGGCCAAGCCTCAGATTGTCGCCGTCGATCTTGACGTAGAGCGGGCCGTTGCTGGCGAGGAAGCCGATGGGGATCGGCAGCTCGACAAAACCGGGCGGCGGCGGGGCGGGGGGTGCGTCTTCTTGGCTCATGCCTCGCGCTCTAGCAGGCTTTACGCTGCGGCGCCCAAGCGCTCCTTCAGAAAGTCGATCATCGCCCGGGTCTTGGAGGGCAGATAGGCGCGGCTGGGATAGAGGAGCCACGCGGCCGTGTCGAAATCGGTCGCCGCCACCTCATGGTTGGGGAAGAGATCGATCAGCCGACCCGAGCTCAGATCCTGATCGATCAGCCAGCTCGGCAACAGGGCGGGGCCCAGGCCCTGCTTGACCGCCTCATAGAGGGCGTATGCGCTGGAGATGACGAGGCGCCCGGAGACCGGGCAGGTCTCGACGCGACCGTCCGCTCCGCGAAACTTCCAGCGGCGCCGATAGTCGTGGAGGTCGAAGAGCAGGCAGGACGCCTCTGAAATGTCGCTGGGTTGGCGGAGCGGCGGCGCGGCGCGGGCCCAGTCCGGCGTTGCGCAGACCCGGTAGCGGGTGGGGAGGAGACGCACGCCGATCAGGTCTCCGGCGAAACTGGGGCTCAGGCGGATGGCCAGATCAATCCGCTCGGCGACGAGGTCGATGGTCGTGTCGGTCAGCACAAGCTCCACGGACACCTTGGGGTGAAGGTCCTGAAAGTCGCCCATCAGGGAGACGAGGCGGCGGGCGCCGAAGGCGACGGAGGCGGTGATCCGCAACACCCCCATCGGCCCGGCGGTCAGCGCCTGCGCCTCGTGTCCGGCGGCGTCCAACCCCTCCAGCAGGGGCTCGACGCGCTGGAGATAGGCTTCTCCCGCCTCCGTCACCGAGAACCGGCGGGTGGTGCGCTGGAACAGGCGAAAGCCCAGTTCCGCCTCCAGCGCGGAAATGGCCCTGGAGATCTGCGACGGCTCCTCGCCGTTGTGTCGCGCGACGCTCGCAAATCCGCCGTGGCGACGGACATCGAGGGCAAGCCGCAGGGTGTCCAGATCCATATCGAAGCGCCCTTATTCATGCGCAAATCGCACGACTATAACTCAATACGCCAGATTTATTGCAAAAGGAGCCTGGAATACACCCCTGTCACGGCGATTTCGCCGACAGGAGTTTGCAAGATGAACATCAAAGGATCCGTCGCCCTCGTCACCGGCGCCAATCGTGGAGTGGGGCGCGAGCTCGTATCGGCGCTGGTCGAGGCGGGCGCCGCCAAGGTCTACGCCGCCGCGCGGGACGTGAGCGGCATCGTGGGGTCGACCCACGTCGTCCCCGTCGCCCTCGACATCACCGACGCGGCGCAGATCGCCGCTGTGCGGGCGAAGCTCACGGACGTGACGCTCCTCATCAACAATGCCGGCGTGCTGGACTTCGGCTCCGCCCTCGAGGCGCCCATCGCGGCCTTCGAGCGGAACATGGCGGTCAATGTCTACGGCAGTCTCAACGTGACCCGGGCCTTCGCACCGGTGATCGCAGGCAACGGCGGCGGCGGGGTGGTCAACCTCCTCAGCGTCGTGGCGCTGGCCAGCATGCCGGGGCTCGCGGCGTACAACGCCTCCAAGGCCGCGCTGCATTCGCTG
>CAIUZX010000204.1 GCA_903903715.1 uncultured Caulobacterales bacterium | reverse complement strand
GACAGCGGAACCTGCGAGCTTCCCTCATAGACCCAAGGCTGCAGGACGATGATCAGGTGGCTTTCGGTAATGGTGAAGTCGTGAATATAGCTCGACCGCGGCAGCATGATCGGCGTCGCGGCCTGCAACTCTCCGGCGGGCGAGACGAGCCACACCACCGCCTTGTCGCCCATTTGACCAAGGCTCCAGATCCGCCCGTCCGGCTCGAAGCGCGGGTGGGCGAGGAACGGCGCGTGGGCGAGGTCGTCCCGCAGGGTGACCATGCCCTTCGTCTCAAGGGTCTTCGGATCGATCTCGAAGGGGGAGCCCGCCTCCCAGAGCGCCCAGAGCTTGTCGCCCCGGCGGATGATGCTGATGTTGGCGGCGTTGACGTCATCGGGGGAGCCGATGTGCGCGCCGGGACCTGGCTGCGTGCCGAAGCCCCCGCTGATCACGGCGTCGGCGGCGATGTCGGCGCGGCGCTTGGGCGTGTCCACGAACCGGGCGGCGAGGCTCGCCCCGCCGTCCTTGACCTGAAAGGCGCGGATCAGGCCGTCGCCGTCGAACCAGTGGGTCGCTTGGCCCTTGGGCCTGCGGAACTTGGCCCCGCCGTTGCGATAGAGCGTGCCCGCCAGCGCCTCCGGCGCCTTGCCGCGGAGGCGCTGCATGGCCCTGGGCGCAAGGTCGGTCTCGAGATCAGCGAAGGCGACCTTCCAGTCCGCGGCCATGGCCATGCCGGCCTGCGCGGCGGCGAGCTCCGGCGTCAAGGACGCAGCGATAAGTCCGGCGGCGCCGGCCATCAGGTTGCGGCGGCTCGGTTGGAAATGAGACGTCATGTCAGGGGTCCTCGTCCTTGATGTCATCAGTCGATGTCGATGGTCTGGGCGGCGCCCGAGGCGGGCACGTCAAAGCCCGCCTCCGCCCAGTTGGGCGCGCGCATGTTGATCTTGGCGTTGTTCGAGAAGGCGACCGGCTCGGTCGGGATGCCGAACATGTTCATCCCAAGCTTTCCGTCCCCGTTCAGGTCGTGGAACAGCTTGATCCCGTACCGACCGGGGGCGAGGCCCGGGATCACCGCGGTCAGCGTGTCGGAGGTCACGTCGAGCTTCAGCACGCGGACGGGTTGGCCGGAGTTCATATAGGCCGCCTCACTGTCGAAGATCGCGATCATCAGCGCGCCCTTCTGGAACTTGGCCACCTTGAAGGTCAGCGAGAGGTCCGCCTTGGCGCTTGAGGCGGCTGGCGCCGGGGCGGTGACGTCAGGGGTCTGGGCGGCGGAGGCCGACCCGGCGATCAGGGCTGCGACGGCGGCTGAGATGATGATCAGGTGTTTCATGGGCTTTCCCGGGGTGGCGTTGACGAAGACATCTGTCGCCACAGACCGCCGGACACCGGGACGCGCAATTCGAATTACGCGAATGGGCGGCATCTATTCGGGAGTGGGCGGCCTATGCATTTCACGAAGCGTGAAGCGTCGCCTGTCCAGGGTCGCGCTCATCGTCTCTCCATGTTACGGCGCGCATATGACCCTGTATGAGGACGCCGCCGAGCCGCGTCTGACCATCGATCTTGACGCGCTGGCCGCCGGAATTGAGGACAGGCATGTTGCCATGAGCTACGCGCAAAGCTCCGGTTGGAACTCATATCGCCAGATCCTGCGCAACTCCTTCGGCGTCGCCGTGTTGAGCGAGCCGCATGAGAGCTGGCTTGAGTGGCGAGGACACACGCTTCACATCGACACCCATGATCCTGTGGGAGAGCCACGAGGGACGATTATCCTCGTCCATGGAGCGGGCGGTCATGGACGCTTGTTGGCGCCGATCGGGGAGTTTCTCGCTGGCCTTGGCTGGCGGGCGATCGCGCCGGATCTGCCGGGATACGGCCTTACCCGGGTGCGCGACGGGTGGCTCGAAGACTACATCGAATGGCCCGAATGCGTCGCGGATCTGGCAAAGCATTGTGAAGGGCCGGTCGTCTTGTTCGGCCTGTCTTTAGGGGGGATGACCGCTTTGCGCGGCGCTCAACTGTTCCCCGATGTCCGGGGCGTCATCGCCACGACACTTATAGACATGAGCGATCCGGGGACATTCGCTTCGGCCGCGAGGTGGAGATGGCTTGGACACTTGACCCTCGCCTTCGCCAAGGTCTTTCCGGCGTTACTTGACCGGCTTCCGTTTCGGCTTCGATGGGTGACGCCGTTATCCGCGATGACATCGGATACAGACCTTCAACGGTGGTTTCTGGAGGACCCGCTGATCGGCGGCAGAAGGGTTCGAGGTCGCTTCTTCCGAACGCTGCACGCGTACCAGCCGCCGCGTTCTGACTATTCCCTGACGTGCCCGCTCCTTTTGGCCCACCCGGGACGCGATGTCTGGACACCTCTGTCGATGAGCATGACCGTTTTCGACGCGACGCCTTCACCCAAGCACCTTCGGGTGCTCACCAATGGAAGTCATCTTCCGGCCGAAACGCCGGCGTGGATGGAGCTCTGTGACGCGGTGCGCGATTTTCTCGAGCCGATCACACTCCATCCGATTTCGCCCTCGACGGAGGTCGGCTGAAAGGCGTGGACTCTCCAGGGTCGCGCTCATCGTCTCTCCATGTTACGGCGCGCATATGACCCTGCATGAGGACGCCGCCGAGCCGCGTCTGACCATCGATCTTGACGCGCTGGCCGCCAACTATCGGCGCCTGCGCGACCTCGCCCCCGCCGCCGCGTGCGCGCCGGTGCTGAAGGCCGACGCCTATGGTACGGGCGCAGGTCCGGTTGGACGGCGGCTCTGGGCCGAGGGCGCGCGGACCTTCTATATCGCCCGCGCCGCGGAGGGTGAGGCCCTGCGCGCGGCCCTGGGACCTGAGCGTCCCGCGCGGATCTACGTCCTCGACGGCTGCCCGGCTGGCGCGGCGGACCGCCTGCTCGCCGCCGATCTCATCCCGGTTTTGAACGGTCTTGATCAGGTCGAGCACTGGAGCGCGGCGGCGCACCACGGGCGGGCGAAAGCGGCCCTGCACATCGACACCGGCCTGAACCGGCTGGGCTTGCGCCCCGAGGAAGCGACAGCGCTGGCGGAGGCGCCGGGGCGTCTGAGCCGCCTCGACATCGACCTTGTCGTCAGCCACCTCGCCTGCGGCAATGTCGAAAATCATCCCATGAACGCCACGCAGCTCGCCGCATTCGTGGAGGTCTCGCGGGCGTTTCCGGAGGCGGAGAAGAGCCTTGCGAGCTCCGGCGGCGCCTTTCAGGGCGAGGACTACGCCCTCGACATGATCCGGCCGGGGATCAGCCTCTATGGCGGCGGTCCCTTCGACCGCCCGGACCCCCGCATCGCCCCCGTCGCCACCCTCGACGCGCCAATCCTGCAGATCAGAGCCCTCCGCCCGGGCGAGACCGTCGGCTACGGCGCCACATATACTGTGGAGCGGCCGCTACGGGCGGCGATCATCGGTATCGGCTATGCCGACGGCGTCTTGCGTTCGGCAAGCCCGCAAGGCTATGGCTGGCTGGGCGGGCGACGTTGCGGCATCCTGGGCCGCGTCTCGATGGATCTGATCGCTATGGACGTATCCGAGATCGACAGCGCCGCGCCCGGCCAGAGGGTGGAGCTGTTCGGCCAGAACCTGCCCGTGGACGAGGTCGCCGCCGCTGCGGGCACCACATCCTACGAACTTTTGTCCCGCATCTCCCCGCGCGTGCGGCGCGTCCATGTGGGAGGCCAATAGATGAACCCGGTTCAGGCGGTCGGCCGCTCCACCATCGGTCTCATGCGCACGGCGGGTCAGGTGACGCTTTTCGCCGGTCGCGGCCTCGCGGCCGCATTCTCTGCGCCGTGGTTC
>CAIUZX010000203.1 GCA_903903715.1 uncultured Caulobacterales bacterium | reverse complement strand
CCGCCGACGCTGGTCTTGCCCGGATCGTGGATGCAGAGTTCCTAGCCGACGCGGTCGCGATGGTCCTTTTCACGGAACCGTTCCCACATGAAGAAGACGCGGAACCGATCGTTCGGCTTCCACTGGGCGCAGAGGCGGCCCTGCCAGAGGTCGCGGTTGTCTTCGTTGACGTTGAGCAGCGTATTGGTGGCGAAGCCGTCGCGCTTCAGCACGTTCACCGCCGCGCGCACCGCAAAAGGGTCGCCGAAGGGCACGTTCACATAGCCCTGCAGACGCTGCGAGTTGTAGTTGCCGCCGTCCAGGGTGATGCTGGCGTCGTAACGGTCCTTCGGACGGTTGGTGAGGATGTTGACCACGCCGCCGGTCGCGTTACGGCCGTACAGGGTGCCCTGCGGTCCGCGCAGGACTTCGACCCGCTCCACGTCGAAGAAGTCCGCGTCGCCGAGGCCGCTGCTGATCAGCGGGATGTCGTTCTCGTGCACGCCGATACCGCCGTCGGCGGAGGTGCCGACCGTCTTGGTGCCGATGCCGCGGACCTGGAAGTTGAACCCGCCGAAGTTGCCGCGGGCGGAGTTGACGTTCGGGATCGCCTTCAGAAGGTCGGCGCCGCCCTGGATCTGCTGGGTCTTCAGGCTGTCGGCCGAGAAGGCGGACACGGCCACCGGCACGTCCTGGATCGCTTCTTCCCGCCGCTGGGCCGTAACGACCAGCGTCTGAACCATGGACGGTTCATTGTTCGCGGCCGGGGCCGCTGCAGCGTCCGCCAGAGCCGGCGACGCACCCATCATGACTGCGAGCGAAGCGCCCGCCATCCATAGCCCACGCATTGCGATTCCCGTTCCCATTCTGTTTTCCCCCTGTCGGCGCCCGCACATCGGCGACGCTTGTTCTGGTTTTTGGACTGAAACTATACGACCGGAACCGACGCAGCCTGGCGCCGATCCTGGGGTCGAGTCTCATGTTGCAGCGCAGTAAGTTCACATTGCATCGCAGTAAACTTAACCAACGCTGCGGAAATCAGGCGACTCTTCCGGATCCTAATCTAAATGAGGCCCAATCGTGGCGTTTGACAATTTGCGCAATGTGCATGACCATTTGCGCAAAACAGGGAGGGGTTATGGTCAACGGCATGATGAAGAGCATCGCGTTGCGCGGTTGTCACAATCTGATCGCCGAACTGGGCGGCGCGCCTGAACGCGTGGCGAGAGCCGCAGGCCTTTCGCAACAAGCCTTTACTGATCCCGATATGTCGGTGGATTCCGACGCTGTCGCGACCTATTTCGACCTCGCCGCCCGCCACTGCGGGGTCGAGGATTTCGGCCTCAAGCTGGCCAAACGGCAAGGCCTGCAGATCCTGGGCCCCGTCTGGGTGATGGCCCGCAGCGCAGCCACCGTGCGCGAGGCGCTGAGCGACGTCGCCAAGCATATTGGTTACTTCGCCACCTCCATCGTCATCACCTTGAGGGAAGAGCCGTCCGTGCTCGCCGTCGCCTATGACGCCAGCCTAGCGCGGGGTGTCGAAGGGCGTCAGATGGTGGAGCTGGGCCTCGCCAGCCTTTGCCTCGAGCTGCGCAACAGCCTCGGTGCGAACTGGCGGCCGGCGGCGGTCCAGTTCCGACACAGCGCGCCCGCAGATCTCGCCGCTCACCGGCAGGCCTTCGGCGATCACCTGATGTTCGACCAGGAGCGCAACGCCGTTCTGCTGGACAAGACCAGCGCCGACCGCCCCATGCGCGACCACAACGACCGCGCGCGAAAGGTGCTGGCCGCCTCGCTAAAGCTGCAGTTGCCCGGCGACGCGGCCTGCGACGTGGTGCGGGTGGAGCTGGCCGTCCGCGCGCTGATCCCCTCTGGCCGCTTCGATCTGCCCGCCGTGGCGGGGGAGCTCGGCCTGTGCACCCGAACCCTGCAGATGCGCCTGAAGCGCCGCGGGGCGTCCTTCCAAAAGATCGTCGATCAGGTGCGGGTGGAGCTGGCGGAGAAGTACCTGCGCAACTCCCGCCTCAGCGCCGCCGAAATCGCCGAGCTGCTGCACTTCGCCGACTCATCGGCCCTGTCGCGGTTCATGAAGTCCAAGGCCGGCGCCACACCTTCCGACATCCGTCGCGGCGCAGTGATCAAGCGACGTGAAGTCCCGGCGACCTGAACAGACAAGCTGACTGAAGGGAGGTCAGCCCCCCTCCCCGCGCCGCACCCGCGCCGCCAGGATATCGTCGAGCCGCGCCGGCGCCGCAGGGTCGCGCTCCAGTCGCGGATACCGCAGGCCCTCATGGTAATCGAGGTGGATGATGCGGAACTGGTCGCCGGTGCGCACGATCAGCTCGATCGGCGCCGTTCCCGACTTGGCGGCTCGCACCGCATCCTTCAGCCCTTCAGCGTCATAGGCCTGCCCGCCGACCGCGAGGATCATGGCGCCCGGGGCGAGCCCTGCGCGATAGCCTGCGCTGTCCCAGATGGTCTCGCGGATCACCCCTGAGGCGTCGATGTTCAGCCCGATGGAATAGCTGAGGTCGCAGACCTTGCGCCGCGCCTCGTCCAGGCGGAACAGGTCCGTCGGCGTTTCCGAATAGACGAGGCGATAGCCGCCGCGGGCCACCCCCTCCAGCGGCGCAGACGCCTGCGCCCCCGTGCGGTCCAGCCGGTTGCGCAGATAGCTCGTCCAGTCGTTGGGGGCCACCGCGTTCAGCGCCTTGACCACATCCTCGAAGACATAGGTGCGGACCGACATGTCCCCCGGCGCGCCGCCGAACAAGCTGCGGGCGAAATCGTCGAGGGACCTCTGTCCGCGCGTCTGCTCCCGGATCAGGGTGTCGATGTCGAGCCAGAGCAGCGCGCCCTCGTGATAATAGTCGACCGTGCGCTGCCAGTTCGGCCAGCCCTTGGCCCCGCGATCGGCCAGGATCGGCTCAGCTGTCGTGTCCTGGAGCGATCTCCAGCGGCGACCGGCGGTGTTGTCCGCGGCGGCGGCCTCGGCCGCGAGGACCTCGAGGGTGAGCTGACGCGAGACCATTCCCGAACGTGCGGCCAGGACATAGCCGTAGTACTGGGTCAGTCCTTCATAGACCCAGAGCAGGCTGTCGCGCATCGGCGTGTCGAAGGTGGCGCCGTAGAGATCCCTTGGCCGCTTGAACTTGCCGTTCCAGCTATGAACAAATTCATGAGGCAGCAGTTGACGATCCGTCGACAACTTCTCCCAGTCCGCGAAGTAGCGAAGCCCCACAACGTTCTCGCTCGACCGGCCGTGCTCCAGCCCGACGCCGCTCAGCTGATAGGACAGGCCGAGCAGAAAGTCGTAGCGGTCGAACCGCCGCGCGCCGAACAGGCGGTAGGTCTCGCGCACCAGATTGCGGTGCGCCGCCAGCTGATCGGGGCGCATGGCGAGGGCGTCTGCGTTGTCGGAAAAGATGTTGAGACGAACGGGCGCCGCGCCGCCGGGGTCCAGATCGACCTGCGACGCATGGACGCCGGCCAGAACCGGCGAATCGGCGAGGGTCTCGAGATCAACGGGACGGAACGAGACGCCGTCCGGCTGGGCGGTCTGGATGTCCAGCG
Organism: uncultured Caulobacterales bacterium; assembly: GCA_903903715.1. Lineage (GTDB taxonomy): Bacteria > Pseudomonadota > Alphaproteobacteria > Caulobacterales > Caulobacteraceae > CAIMFV01. Next base: position 1,197 of record CAIUZX010000203.1, on the reverse strand, counting down.
CCGTGGCGAAGGTCCAGCCCTGGGGCAGAACGAGGCGCGGCGTGATCTGCAGGCGGCGGCTGGGATAGCCGGCCGGATAGAGCAACGCCATCGTCCACTGCAGGTCGATCAGCGACGGTGTCATCACCACCCGCCCCGCCCTCGGATCCAGGGGCGTCAGGACGTCGAAGCTGGCGTCAATCGTCGACACGCCTTCCGGCGCGGTCACGTGAAAGGCGTACACCTCAACAGGATCCCGCGACCAGGCGAGGGTCCGCCCCCCCGCTCGAAAGCTCAATCCAGACAGGGCGTTGATCGGACCGCTCGGAGCGTGGTTGCCCGGCAGCCACTTGGGATAGAGGAAGACAAGCTCCCCCGGCCCCTCGACCGGAACCGACTCCACGACATGCAGGACGTGGTGGTCCAGATCGGCGGCGTCGACGTTCAGGGTGATCAGGCCGGGATAGGGCCGATCCGCGATGGGCGCGAAGGCGCCAAGGGTCGAGCCCAACTCCGGCGCGGCGGGCGGCGCGGGGGGATCGGCTGCGCGACGCGGCTCCGCTGCGGCGGTAGCGACGACGCCGCTCGCCAACGCAAAGGCCAGGGCGATTGCGCAGATCCCGCCCCTGCGCCGATACCGACTGACCAACAACCACTCCCCACAATCGGCCGACGCCCCGGGGCGCGCTTGTTAAGGTTAAAGGATTGTTTGGTTTTCCAAGGAAGTCCAGCCCGCAGTCACTGCAAAAAGGAGGCGCCCGGACCTGTCGTCCGGGCGCCGCAGTATTGGGTGATAGGAGACTGTAAGTAGACGTTTACACTTAGCGGAAGAGACCCAGCAGGGCGCTCTTCGAGGAGTTGGCGATGGACAGGGCCTGAATGCCGAGCTGCTGCTTGGTCTGCAGCGCCGTCAAGTTGGCGCTTTCCTTCGCAACGTCGGCGTCCACCAGGTTGCCGATGCCCTGCGTCAGGCTGTCCTGGAGGTTGGAGACGAAGTTGAGGTGGGTGGCGAGGGCGTTGGAGCCCGTGCCGAGCTTGGCCACCGAGGCGTTGACCTGGGTGATCGAGGTGTTCACCAGCGACAGGAAGGTCGCCGCCGTCGTCGCGGTCGTGAACGACGACGTTGCGGTGAAGGTGATCCCCGTCGTGTTGTTCGACGTTCCGCCGATGCCGAGCAGCAGACCCTGGACGGTCAGCTTGCTGGAGCCCGACGCGTTG
>CAIUZX010000202.1 GCA_903903715.1 uncultured Caulobacterales bacterium | reverse complement strand
GCCTGCAGGATGCGCTGCAGCAGGTCGCCAGCAAGGTGGGTGGCGGCTACTTCCTCGCCCTGGCCGGCGGCGCAGTCGTGGGCGCGTGGACTGCGGGGTCGGGATCGAGCCTCTTCGCCCCCTCCCCCGCCCTGTCGCACAGCGTGGTGGGGGCTCTCGTCGGCGCCATCGTCGGGGTGGAGATCTACAAGGCCCTGCGGGGCGTGCGCGGCTCGACCGGCGGGGTGTTCGTCGGCTCGTTCACCCTCGGCGTCGTGATCGGCCGGTTCGGGTGCCTGTTCACGGGCCTCTCCGACCGGACCTACGGCACGCCCACCCGCCTGCCGTGGGGCGTGGATCTCGGCGACGGGATCGCCCGTCACCCGGTGCAGATCTACGAGAGCGGGGCGATGGCGCTGTTCCTGATCGCCTACCTCCTCGGCCTTGGCTCACGCGCCGACTGGGCCCTGCGCCGCGGCTTCTATGTGATGTGCGGCTGGTACGGTCTGCAGAGATTTTTCTGGGAGTTCCTTAAACCCTATCCGCGCGTGATCGGTCCGTTTAATCTGTTTCATCTCTTGAGCCTGGGACTGATCGCCTATGGATGGATCTACTTCGCCAGAGACCAGCGCGACGAGCATGACGCGCAAGAGCGCGCCCTATCTGTTCCTGGGCCAGACCACCAGCCTGTGTGAGACCTGCCTGAACCTGGTTCCGGCCAAGATCATCGCAGAGGGCTCTGACGTCTTCTACCAGAAGCGCTGCCGCGAACACGGCGTGCAGAAGACGCTGATCAGCGACGACCTCACCTACTGGAAATCGCAGCAGGACTGGCTGAAGCCCGGCGACCGGCCCCTTAGCCCCCAGACGCGGACCGATCACGGCTGCCCGTTCGACTGCGGCCTGTGTCCCGACCATGAGCAGCACTCGTGCCTCGCCATCCTCGAGATCAATGAGGCCTGCAACCTGACCTGCCCCGTGTGTTTCGCGGACTCGTCCGTGAAGCGCGAGACCCACCGCTCGCTGGAGGAGGTCGAGCGGATGCTGGACACGCTGGTCGCCTCTGAAGGAGAGCCGGACCTGGTGCAGATCTCCGGCGGCGAGCCGACCTTGCATCCCCAGTTCTTCGAGATCCTGGCGGCGGCGCGGCGGCGCCCGATCCGCCATCTTATGATCAACACCAATGGCCTGCGCATCGCGCGGGAGGCGGGCTTCGCCGAGCGCCTGAGGGCGTTCACCCCGCGCTTTGAGGTCTATCTGCAGTTTGACTCGCTCAAGCGGGACGCCCTGATGGCCCTGCGCGGGGCGGACCTTTCGCAGGTGCGCATCCAGGCCCTGGAGGCGCTGGAGCGGGCCAATATCTCCACCACCCTCGTGGTGACCCTGAAGAAGGGCGTCAATGACGCGGAGATCGCCGATATCGTCCGCTTCGCCCTCAAATGGCGTTGCGTTCGCGGCGTGACCTTTCAGCCCATCCAGGACGCCGGTCGCAATGAGGGCTTTGATCCGAACAAGGATCGGATTGTCCTCACTGAAATCCGCAGGCGGATCGCCGAGGCGGGGGTGTTCGCCCTCAATGACCTCATTCCCCTCCCCTGCAACCCGGACCAGATCTGCATCGGCTATGGCCTGCGGAATGGAGAGACGGTGCAGCCGATCACGGCCTTGCTGCCGCGGGACCTGATCGTGGCGGCGGCGCCGAACACCGTCACCTTCGAGGCCTTCCCGCAGCTGCGCACAGCCGTGTTCAATCTCCTGTCCCTGTCGACCGCTCAGGCCGATACGTCGGAGAAGCTGGCGGAGGTCCTGTGCTGCCTGCCGCAGGCGGCGGTGCCGGACGACCTCGCCTATGAGCACACCTTCCGGGTGGTGATCTCGCAGTTCCTCGACCGGTACAATTTCGATCTCGGCACAGTGAAGCGGTCCTGCGTCCACTTCGTCGAGCCCGACGGGCGCATCATCCCGTTCGACACCTACAACACCTTTTACCGCCCCGGCGCCGAGGGTGCATCCGTCCTCGCACAGGGAAAGGCCCCGGCATGAGCGATGACAGGCTTCCGAACCGCTGGCTTGGCTTTTTCATGATCGCGATCGGCGGTCTCATCACCGCTCTGTGCGGTAGTTGCACCCTCATGTTCGCAAATCCGAAGATGTGGGACAGCGGCGCCAGCTCATCAATGATCAATACGGATGCGCCGGCCTGGTTGATCCTGGTCATGT
>CAIUZX010000201.1 GCA_903903715.1 uncultured Caulobacterales bacterium | reverse complement strand
TTGCGCACGGCCTGCGCAAACGCGTCCCGCGTGGCCGGAAGCGCCGAGAAAACCGGCCCGCCCCCCAGCCGTCCGTCATCGTCGGCATAGGCGAAGTGGTTGATGTCGCGCATCTCGTCGTGCGGCGTGCCGGCAAGGCGCCAGCGGTCCGGCTCCCGCGCCCACTCGGACGCGTCCGCGATGAACTCAGAGGACCGCAGCAGGTTCGGCGTTGCGCTCGGCAGGCCGCGCAGGGCTTCGGCCGTCACCACCCGATGCCCGGTCGAGCCCCAGGCGAGGGCCTGAGTGGCGGAAAACGTGACGACGAACGCCAGAAAACATTTCAGGGCGACGTGATTCAAGCCTGACCCTCCTGATAAGCGTCCGACACTAGTGACGGATCACGACAGCTCTATCACGGACGCCGGGGATGACGTCACGCCCCGGGCGACTCCCCCGTCCGGTTCGGGTCGCCGGTGGCCTCCACCACGGCGCGGATGGCGTCGCGCTCCGCCGGGCTGAGGCCGGGCGCCCAGATGTCGACAATCAGGATGATGCGGATCTCGTCGCTGTCATTCCAGGCTTCATGCTCCAGGGTGTCGTCGAACACAAAGGCCTCGCCGAACGTCCATTCCCGGGTGACGTTGCCCACCCGGAAGCCGCAGCGGTCCGGAATGATCAGGGGCAGGTGCGCCAGCAGTCTGGCGTTGGACACCCCCGTGTGCGGCGGTATCCGGGTGTGGGGCTGAAGGGCCGAGAACATCGCCGTGGGGCCGCGCCCCTTGACATCCGGCTGCGGAAGCTGCGCCACGGCGGCCATTGTCCGGGGACAGCGGTCCGCATTCTCGGCGATCCGTACGCCCCCCTTCAACAGGTGAAAGGCGCCCCAGTCGGGATTTCGGTTCAGCTCTTTCCATTGATCGACAGGGAGATAATCCGGATAATCCACATACGGAACAAATCCCTCGCCACCCTCATCCAGCACGCCGCGCAGCTCTTCCAGTATGTCCGTAGACGAAGCTTCAAAGGCTTCGAGCCACGGAAACAGGCTGCGGTCGTAGAACTCAATGTCCGGCAACCCCGGAAAATAGAAGTGCGACGGTTCCTGTCGATAGCGTTTCGTCAGGCGCAGGTGATCATCGATAAACCGCGCGACCCTTTTCGCCTCGTCAGGAGACGCGGGCGTCGTCGCCGCCGCCTGCTGAAGCTGTGCGCGCCTCTGCGCGACATAGGCCGCGTAGCGCGTCCGCGCACGCTGGAGAGCCGCCAGCGTGGGGGGATCGAGCCTGTCATCGGGCGGCGCCAGCCCGACGGCGACGCCATAGGCTTCGTCCGCCGTCGGATCACCCAGCTTCTCGAGCAGGTTCGCGCGCATCAGCAGCGCCATGAAGTGTCGCGGCGACCGGGTCAGCCCCTGTTCCAGCGCGCCGATCGCCGACTTCAGCCCCCCTTCAGCGCGGTGGGTTGCGGCGATCTTGATCCAGAGATCCGGATCCTCGGGCGCAATTTCTGTGGCCTGCATCAGAAACTGCCTGGCCTCGGCGAAGCGACGTCCACCCAGAGCCCTGGCCGCAGACGCATCCAGGGCTGCGACACGCGGATCTGTCTCTTCGGTCATGCCGCCGTGGTCCTTGCCGACAGGCGCGGCGTCGACGCGCACGCCGGCAGCCGCTGGAAAACAAAAAGGGGCGGCGACACTCGGTCGCCGCCCCCAAATTGAACGACCGAAGTCGTCTAGATCTTAGTACTGAGCAGAGATCTGAGCAAAGACGTACCGGCCCAGCGCGTCATAGACTTGCGGGAAGGTGTTGCCGTTGCACTGACCCGACGGGCAGTACGCGGAACCGACGACCGGCGGATCCTTGTCGAACACGTTGTTGATGCCGAAGCGCAGGGTGTAGTTGTCCTTCACCTTCAGCGTCGCGGTCATGTCGAAGTAGTTCTGCGCCTTCAGAGGCGATTCCTGTGCGTACACAGCTCCGGCGAGCTGGACGTTCGAGCTGGTGGACTCGAGCTTCACAGCGTCGAAGTAACGCCATTGACCCGAGAGAGCCAGACCGTTGAACCACGGCGTGGTCCAGGTCGCGCGGATCTTGTGACGCCACTGGGCGTTCGGGGTTCCGCACTTCGAACCGTAGTAGCCGGCGCAGTCATACTTCGGGAAGCCCGGCAGGGGCTCCGTGGTGTAGCTGTCCAGATAGGTGCCGACGCCGGCGATCGCCACGCGGCCCATGTTCTTCAGCCCGATATCGTCCAGGTTGAAGCGATAGTTCAGGTTGAAGTCCAGACCCTTCGTCTGCACCGAACCGGTGTTCAGGTTGGTGTCGACGATGTAGCCCTGCGGCGTGATCCAGAGCGAGCCGGCGGCGTCGCGGTGAACCAGGTTACAGAAGGTGCCGTTCTGGACGCAGTTGGTGATCGCCAGATCCGCGCCGACGCCGCCGATGTAGTCCGACACCTTGATGTCGAAGTAGTCGACCGAGATCGACAGGCCCTTCACGAAGGTGGGCGTGAACACGCCGCCGACGGTGAAGGTGTCAGACGTTTCCGGGTTCAGCTGTGGGTTACCGCCGGTGAGACCGTTGTACTGGGTCGCGCTGTTGGAGTCGATGTTGCCGAACTGAGCCGCGGTCACGCCCGAACGGGCGCACTGGGCGGCCGTGTAGCCATTGACCTTGCCCGCGACGGCGGCGCCGGCGCAGGGATCCGTCGTGCCGTCCAGCTGGACGTTTTGCGGGTTGTACAATTCGTTGATGTTCGGCGCGCGAACCGAGCGGTTGAAGCTCGTCCGCAGGCGGAGGCTGTCATTGATCGACCAGTCAACGCCCGCCTTGAAGGTGTCCGTCGTGCCCACGGACGAGTAGTCCGAGTAACGATAGGCGCCTTCAAAGGCCAGCGACTTGATGAAGGTCATGTCCTGGATAATCGGAACCCGCGTTTCGGCGAACACTTCATACACGCTGTAGTGACCGACGGTCGGCGGAGAAGCGCCGCCCGCGCCGGACAGGTCGCCGGACGAAGCCAGTGCGTCAGCGCGATAGGCGCCGGTTTCTTCACGGTATTCAGCGCCGAAGTTGACGCCGACGCCGTCCTTGGCCCACGGCGACTTGATGCCGTAGTCGCCGAGCTTGCCGACGAAGTCGGCGTGAGCGACGCGTTCCGTCGTCGTACCCTTGGCGAACGAAGGCGCCTGCAGGT
>CAIUZX010000200.1 GCA_903903715.1 uncultured Caulobacterales bacterium | reverse complement strand
CTGCCGGAAATCGGCCAGCGGCATGAGGGCTACCTCACGGCCTGTCGCAAAGCAGGTCTTGCTTATGATCCCGATCTCGATGCGCCGGTCGCCTTCACCGCCCGCACGGCGGAGGAAGCTGCAACCCGCTTCGTCGCCGCGCACCCGGACTTTGACGGCCTGTTCGCCGCCTCGGACGTCATTGCGCTCGCCGCCATCGACGCCCTGAAGCGCTCGGGCCGCCGCGTGCCGGAAGACGTCGCCGTGGTCGGCTTTGATGATTCCACCATCGCCGCACACACCCACCCGCCGCTGACCACCGTGCGTCAGGATCTGGCGCTGGCGGCGAAGCTGATGATCGACCATCTGTTCGAGAGGATCGACGAAGGCCGCCCCATGGGCACGACCCTGACGCCGGAACTGGTCGTGCGCGGATCTTCGGTCCCGACCTAAATAGGATCGTCGATAGACTTGGCCAGCGGGGTAAAGGGCTGCGGGCCCGTCTCCGTCATGCGCCAACAGTCCTCAAGCCGCACGCCGAACGATCCCGGAATATAAAGGCCCGGCTCATTGGAAAAACACATGCCCGGAGCGAGCGGGGTCGCGTCGCCGCGCACCAGATAGGGCGACTCATGCCCCTCCATGCCGATCCCGTGACCTGTCCGGTGGGACAGCCCCGGCAGGCGGTAGCCGGGTCCGAAGCCCTGCGCCTCGTAATAGGCCCGGACGGCGTCGTCGATGGCGCCGCACGGAGAGCCCACACGCGCGGTCTCGAACACAATGGCCTGCCCGCGCCGCACGGTGTCCCAGAGCTTGCGCTGGGCCTTGGAGGGCGTTCCGAAGATGAATGTGCGGGAAATGTCCGACTGATAGCCCTGCACCTGACAGCCGCAATCGATGAGCACGACCGATCCGTCGCGGATCGTCTGCGGCTGGATCGAGCCGTGAGGATAGGCGCTGGCTTCGTTCAGCAGGACGAGCGCCCCCTCCCCGCCCTTGCCGCCCAGAGCCGCCGTCGCTCCGGCGATCAGTTCGGACACGTCATGCGGCGTCATCCCAGCGCTAAGGCCTGCGCGCGCCTTGCGGATCGCTTCCAACGTCACGGCGTTGGCGAGCTCCAGCAGCCGCAGCTCCGCCGCCGACTTGATCATCCGGCAGCCGCGAACAATCGGATCTCCCGGCGCGACCTTGCGGCCCGACGCCCGCTGCAATCCGTCGACGATATAAAAGCGGGTCGTCGCTTCAATCCCGATGGGGCCTGTGACTTTGAGATCGGTCGCCGCCTGAGCCAGCCGCTCGAAGGGGCTTTCATGCTCGTTCCAGGGCCGCACGTCCGCCGGAACCATCAGGGTTTCGCGAACCGAAGGCTCCTCGAAGGCGGGCGTGACGATGATGGGGCTGCCCTCCGCGGGGATCAGCGCCGCCGTGGTCCGCTCCGAGCGCCACCAGCGCACGCCTGTGAAATAGTCGAGGCTCGCCCCCGCCTCGACCAGCAGCGCGCCCAGTCCCGCCTTGCGCATCAGCGCCTGGGCCTTGGCGATGCGGACCTGGCGCTCCTCGCCCGAGATCGGCGCGGCGGCGCGAACCTTGGCTGCGAGATCGGTCACGGGATCAGCGAGGGCTGCGGGCGCAGCCGACGCGGCCAGCGCAGCCAGCATCAGCTCACGTCTTGAGGTCCTGGGGGTGAGCATGATCGCAAAAGCTCCGGTCCGCTTGCGCCCCACTGGGCGGCGGCGACATTTGGCGGACAAATGCCGCGTCCGTCCATACCTCAAAGGCGCCGAAGCTGCAGGCGCCGCAGGGGAACACTTCCCAAAGCGCACAGGGATTGCCAGACTGGGGACAGAACAGACAAACGTCCGGAGACGCCCTCTTGTCCAGCACCACTGACCTTGCCCGTGACGCCGATCCCAGGTTCGCCGCCGTCGCCGATGGACTGAAGCCTTTCGTTGAACGTGGAGATCTGTCGGGAGTCGTGACCCTGACCTGGAAGGACGGATCGGTCCGGTCGGTCAATGTGCTCGGCCAGCGCGACATGGAGGCGAAGTCGCCGATGCAGCGGGACACCCTGTTCCGCATCGCCTCCATGACCAAGCCGGTCACCACCGCTGCAGCCATGATGCTGATCGAACAGGGCAAGATGCGCATCGACGATCCCATCACCCGCTGGGCGCCGGAATTTGCGAACATGCAGGTGCTGAAGGACCCGGCGGGTCCCCTCGATCAGACCGAGCCTGCGAAGCGTGTGATCACCATCGAGGACCTGATGACTCATCGGTCGGGCCTCGCCTACGGCTTCTCGTCCCGCGGCCCCATCGGCCAGGCGCATGAAGATGTCCTCGGCTCGCCCCTGTTCAGCCGGATGACGCCGGACCAGTGGCTGGCGGCGATCGCCTCCCTGCCCCTGACCTACCACCCGGGCGAGCGGATGCACTACAGCCACGCGACCGAGGTGCTGGGCTTCATCGTCGCCCGCGCGTTCGGATCTGACCTCGCCACGGTGCTGAAGGAAAAGGTCTTCGCGCCGCTCGGCATGCACGACACCGACTTCTGGATGCCGCAGGACAAGCGCGACCGGATGGCTGTGCTCTACGGTTTCGAGGACGCCGAAGGCAAACTGAAGCGGGTGGAGATGCCCATGGGCGACAAGCCCTCCCCTTACGCGGCCGGCGGCGGCGGGTTGATCTCCACGGCGGACGATTACCTTCGCTTCGCCCGGCTGCTGCTGAACGGCGGCGAGGTGGACGGCGTGCGACTGCTGAAGCCGGAGACCGTGGCGGACATGCGCACCAACCGCCTGACCGACGCCCAGCGTCAGGACCTTTTCCTGGGCATGCCGATGTGGATGGGGATGGGCTTTGGCCTCGGCCTGTCCGTCGTCGACGCGCCGGAGAAGAACATGCTGGGCGCAGGCCCCGCAGGCTGCTTCGGCTGGCCAGGGGCGTTCGGCACTTGGTGGCACGGCGACCCGGTCAATAACATGATCATGATCTATCTGATCCAGCACTCGATCCCGCTCAATGCGGACGCGGGCGCGCAGATCGCGGGCGGTCGCGGCCTCGCCGGGCGCCTCGCCCTGCCGCAGTATCAACGCCTGACCTATGAGGGGCTGAAGGGCTAACCGACACGACACCACCCGGGGCTATTGACACCCGTCGCGCCAAAAACTCCACTGCGCGGCGGGTCGTCTCCGCGATCCGAGGAGCCACACGCCCTATGTCGATCAAGACCGTCATCGCCTCCAACATCGCCGCCCTATGGACGAGCGAGAAGCGGCTGCTTTCCGAACGCCGTCGGGCGGAGGCTCAACGCCGGAAGCGGCGCGAGCCGCATGTGGTCGACTACTTCCACCAGATAGATGATCCCTACTCCCACCTCGCCGCCCAGGCGCTGCTGCAGCTTCTGGCACGATACGAGGTCAAGATCCGCGTCCACCTCGTCCCGCCTCCCGCCGAATGGGCGGCGCCGGAGCGGGCGCTTCTGCAGGCCTATGCGCGGCTGGATGCGGCGCGCTTGTCGGAAAAGTCCGCCCTGCCCTTCGTGGACCCGGGCGTTCAGCCAGCCTTCAGTCGCGCGGAAGCCGCCGCAGCGGAACTCGCGGACGCTCTGGAGGCGCCGGATATCCTGACGCGACTGATCGACGTCGGCACGCGATTCTGGTCTGGCGAGACGATGGCAGGGCCTACGCCTCGGGGCGCCGCGAAGGCGGGGGCCGCCTGGGTTGACGGCGAGGCGAAGCGCAAGGCGCTTGGCCACTTCCTCGGCGCCGTCATGCACTATGGCGGCGAGTGGTACTGGGG
>CAIUZX010000199.1 GCA_903903715.1 uncultured Caulobacterales bacterium | reverse complement strand
TGCGCGCCGGGCTCGACGCTGGCGAGCTGATGGCCCGCGTGGACGACGAGGCCGAACGGCTGCACGCGGTCGTGGAGGCGAACCAGATCGCCCAGCGGGAAGCCGGACACTACGGCGTGCCGATGCTGGCCTTCAACGGCGAGGCCTTCTTCGGCCAGGACCGCTATGACCAGTTCCGCTGGCGGCTGGAACAGCAAGGCCTGACCCGGCGCGGTTAGCCGCCGGATCAGGCCCCAGTTTATTCGTCTGATCAGACGTCAGATCAGTCCCTGGATCAGGCGACCGTCAGCTCGTTCTGCACCTCTGTCGCGCCGGGCGCGGCCCAGGCGGTGGAGCTGGCGAGATCCCGCTCGCTCCAGGACTTCACATGCCCGCGCAGGGTCACCTTGCCGCCGTCTGCGGTCACCTTGATCCCGGCGGGGTCATACCAGGAGCGGTGCAGCGCGCTGGAGATGTCCGAGGTCAGGCTCATGGTGTTCACGCGGGGCTTCAGCTTGATCTGATTGCTGACGCCGACGACGCCCCACAACCGGCGCACATTCTGCGCGGCCTGATCGTGCTCGAAATGCCAGCCGACTTCGCCGGTCAGCGTGACCCAGCCATCCTGCACGGCGACCTTTACCGAATCCAGGGGGATGGTGGAGTCCCAGGCCAGCCGGTCAACGGCGGCTCTGGCGATATCCTCGTCGCTGCGCTTCACATCGAAGGGCAGCTTGACCTCGATCTCGTCGGCGACGGCCTTCACGCCCTTCACGCGAAGCGCCGCAGCCTGGGCGCCCTGCTTCTCGGCGAAGCGCTTCACATGGCCGGTCAGAGTGATGACGCCCTCGTGTGCGGCGACGCCGATGTGCGCTGCGGTCACCGACGGCTCCCAGGCGAGTTCGGCCAGGACGGAGGCCTTCAGTTCATTGTCGTTCGACATGGTGATCTCCCGATCGGGGACGCGGCGATCGGAGCGGCGGGAGTGTCGCCCCATCGTGCGTCAATCAGGAAATTACGCCCCGCCTAGGCAGCCCGACAGGCTCGGGAAACCCGTAAGGGCGGCATTGCGGGCGGGGTGATCCGCGATCAACGCCTGCGACGACGCAAACGGCGAAATCCGAAGTAAATCCCGCCGCCGAGTATGGTCGCGATGATGACCGTCAAAACGACCCCATCTAAGATTTCAGACGCGTCAGGGTGTGTTCGATAATTCCGGAACACCCGAATCCAGACCGGGATCAGGCCGACCGACACCGCGATCCGCGCGATCTCCCAGGCCACCTGTTCAGGCGTGGGAGACTTGTCCTTAGAGTCGTCAGCCACGATCGCCTCCGCTGCAGAACGATTAAACGCGCCCCACAGCCTATCACCAAGGGTTGTGGGCGGCCAGCGCCACCACAGCCTTCTCCGCTTAGGACGCTGGGCGGACGGCGATGTCGAAGTGGACGGGGCGGTCGGCCTCCGTAGCGGGGATATCCATCAGCCAGCGGCCGCCGCGCTCCAGACGCATCGTGGTGGAGAATTTGCGCTGAGTGTGGCCGTCCGCGCTCTGGACCATGACTACGAGGGCATGCTGGACCTTGCCGTCCGTGACCGCCGAGGAGGTCGCCCTGACCGTCAGCTGCGGGTCGCCGGAGACGCCCGAATAGGTCACGGCCTCCCCGTTCGCCGACTGCAATTGCGCCGCCTGAACCGGCTGGCCGCCCTGCGAGACGTTGATGTCCACCCTGTAGGCCGGTGTCGAACCTGCCGTCGCCATGCTGAGGGCGAGTCCCGCCAGGATGCTGACCATCGACTTCTCCTTCACGTTGTTCAGCACACGTTGAAGGTGAGTCGTCGGATTTGGGCAGCGGCAGTCACCGCGCAGCGGGGCGCCCGTCCAGCGTCGCCATTCAGCCCGGTGGTTGGAGCCGGCCGCGTTGCGACGTTTCCGCGCCGACAAAATGCGCGTAGCGTTGCGTCTCGGGACACAGCTCACGTGCGCCGATCTGACCGACGGCGTCGCAGCACGGGCACGCCACCTGCGCGGGCGCGGTCCCGGACACGCGACACGCCCAGCCGTTCCGAAGCATCAGTGCGATGATCTCGGCCGCTTCTGCGACCAGCTCGAACCGCTCGGCGGCGAACATGTCCCCAGCGGGAGAGGCGACAACGTTCACAAACAACGCCTCGGCGTCTCTGATCCGCTGCCGGCGTCGACCGTTCTCTTCCAGACGCCGGTTCGCCTGAGCTTCCGTCGAGATCTCCACCATGATCGCCCCCGTCAGGTCGCTCCAGCAGAAGCGACGGCAGAATTAACGGGAGGACGCAGCCTCGTTGAAAGCCTCGGATTCTACCTAAACTCCCTTAGTCGCCGACGACTGGACGAGGCAGTTCCGGACAGCAATGAAGGGCGCGGAGGACGCTGGAGCTTAGCCTGCTGGGATTCGAGAGGTGCGTCCGCATGTCCCCGCGAACGACCAAGGCCCAGCAAGACGACGCTGAAGTGTGCCTGGGTCAAAGGGCTCTGGCAAGCCAACCTAAAGTGACTTGCGAGGCGTGTCATGGCCAGTTGATCTGGCGCGGTCGAAACCGTCGGGGGGCGCTGGACAATGGTCGGAACACTCGGGGAAAAGCTCGGCGAAGGTGCCATGTCGGACGTCCACGCCTGGGCGCCGGGGCAGGTTGTCAAGCTGTTCAAGGCGGGGGTTCCGGGCCGGATCGCCGGATGGGAGGCGCGCATGACCCGCGCGGTCTTCGCCGCAGGCGGACCGGCGCCGGAGGTGCTGGACGAGGTCAAGATCGGCGGTCGGCGGGGGATCGTGCTGCCACGCCTCGACGGCCCGACTCTGATGGAACAGGTGCTGGCGGACGCCGTGTCCGTTCCCGACGCCGGGGCCATCCTGGCGGCCCTCGCCCGATCGACGCACGAGACGCGGGCGATACCGGAGCTTCTGCCCGTCCGCGACTATATGGACAGCACGCTGCGGATTGCCGAGGCGACAATCCCTCCGTCCATCGCGACCGGCGTCCTCGCCCTGATTGATCGCTTGCCGAAGGATGACCGCCTCTCCCACGGCGACCTGCACCCCAGCAATGTGATCCTGACC
>CAIUZX010000198.1 GCA_903903715.1 uncultured Caulobacterales bacterium | reverse complement strand
CCCTTTTCCTGCATGAGGGGCTTCAACTCGCCGCTCTGGAACATTTCCCGCACGATGTCCGAGCCGCCGATGAACTCGCCCTTCACGTAGAGCTGGGGAATCGTCGGCCAGTCGGAAAAGGCCTTCACGCCTTCGCGAAGCGCCTGGTCCTGCAGCACGTCGACCCCGACGAAATCGACGCCGAGATGATCGAGCACCTGCACGACCAGCGCAGAAAATCCGCAGCGGGGCTGGTCCGGCACGCCCTTCATGAACAAGACGACCGGGTTCTCCTCAACGGTTTTGGCGATGAAGGTCCGGACCGGCGCGTCCGGGGCGGTGTCGTCTTGCAGGGTCAAGGTCATCTCCGTAGCGGTCGGGTCGAGCCGAAGCTCAGCCGCAACTAAGGTGTGGCGGCAAGCGTTTCAAGGGGGCGGAGCGATCCTCAGTCGAGGTCGGACACGCGCGCAAGTTCAATCTGGGCGGACAGACCATTGGGCAACTCACGCTCCGCCGCCTCGACGAGGCCCCGCAGCGTCTCGAGATCGGGCGCGTTCACGCGGGCCGCGGACAACGAGGGCTCGTTCAGGGTGTAGGACAAGCAGACCTGTTCGGCCGTCCAGCCGCGGACATAGTTCAAGAAGCTGTAGGGGCCTTCATTGTCCGCCGGAGCGCGGCGCGCGGCGCCCAGCCCGAGGAAACGCATGATGCCCGACGCCGCCACCGCCGGCAGGGACTGGGGTTTGCGAATTTCCTCAGGATAGTGATCGTATCCCAGGATCATGACGCTGGCGGCCTCGGCCTGGCGCATGCGCCGGCGAACGATCTGGCTGCAGCGAAGATTGTAGGGCGCCGCGTAGATCTGCAATCCGCCGGCCTCGATCAGGTCGCTGATGGCGGGGCTATCGCCTGAAACGCCGACATAACGCAGGCGCTTGGCCTGGCGAGCGGCCTCGACCGTCATGAAGAAGGACGAGCCGAGTTCGCCGGGGCCGGGATCGTCGACGATGAGATAGTCGATCCAACGCAGCCCGGTGTTGCGCAGGGCGTCCTGAAGCTGGCGAATGAGAGTCTCGCGGCTCAGGTCGCGGGGATAGCGCGGGTCGGACGCCTCGACCCGCAAGCCAACGACGACCATCGAGCGCTCGACCTTGGGCAAGATGCGCCCCAGGGCCTGGATCGCTGTCAGGTCATCCACGCGCGCTTCGAAGGCGTTGACGCCCAGGTTCAGGCAACCGGTCAGAAAGCTGTCCGAGATCGTCCCGCTTTCCTGGCTGTCCACGGCCGGCAAGACGGTGGAAATGGACTGGCCGCCCTCTCCGAAGGATCTGTATCTCATCGTCAGTCCCCGGGCGCCGCAGTTTCGAGCGCAAGGGCGTGCAATTCGCCGCCCATGCGACCCTTCAGCGCCGCGTAAACAAGTTGGTGCTGTCGAACGCGGGACAATCCTTTGAAAGCTGACGAAATGACTCGAGCGCGGTAGTGATCGCCGTCTCCCGCCAGATCGACAATCTCGATCTCCGCGTCAGCAAAGGCTGCGCGCAGGTAGGACTGGAGGTCATCAGCACTCATCGGCAATGGCGCATCTCCCAAAGGATTCGACCATCCTAGCCTAGTTCGCCTGGGAAGGGAGCTTGGAAAGTTCAGCTCGCGCCTTCCGTTGGCAATTCATCCTGAAAAAGGTGAAAACGGTGATAATCGATGACCCTCTGTCCATTGTCGCCAATGGACAGGATGTCCGCGAACTGCCGGTCCCAGACAATTTCGGACGGCATGTAGGAGTGCCTGGCATGAATTCGCTGGGCGAATGTTTCGTCTATGCCTGCGAGCACCACGATCACCTCGACCTTGTCGGCCGTCAGACGGGCTCTGTCGGCCCCATAGAGGGGCGAGCTCTCATCAATGGGGTGCATCACCATCCACGTCAGGGCGAACAGGGAGGAGCGCGAACGGACGACCTGGAGGTCGTGCATGCGCCGCACCGTGTACCCCTCCTGTGTCACCGCCTGTCGCGCCGCGCTGACGGTGATCTCCGCCTCGAGGATCTGGTTGGCGCGCTCGTTGGCGCAGCGGAAGATCAGCATCCGGCGTCCGTCGAAATCGGTGATCACCGCCCGGTTCGAGAACATCACCCGCGCCGTGGGCCGAGAGACGCGGGCGAAGATCAACCCCGTCGCCACCGCGACCGAGAACAGGCCGACGAAGCTCTCCGTCGTGACGACGAGGTTGGCGTAGATGTCCCGCGGCGCCATGGCGCCGTAGCCGATGGTGCCGAAGGTCTGGACGCTGAAGAAAAAGGCGTCGAGGAGGGTGCCTTCGCCGAGCCCCTGCACTCCGCCGCGGTCGAGCCAGTAGGCCAGGGCGAACAGCGTGTTGAGCACGAGGAACGCCGCTGCGGACAGACCGAAGAACTGCGGCCAGCTCGCCTTCAGCAACTGATGATAGAGGTCGTCCATACCCCCGTCGCGGCGACCCCGCACCTCGATCCCGCCCCTTCCGGCGTTGATGATACGGGGGTAGGCCGCATCCTGGGCGGGTTGAGGTTCAGCGGAGTCGTCGGGCATGAGAGCTGGGACTCAAAAAAGGTGAGGTCAGGTGATCTTAGCAGCGCCCGAAAATCGCCGCGCCGAAAAATCGAAATACGCACGAACCGTCCGCAGCGTTTGCGAAGGGGCGGGCTTTGGGATAGAGGTTCAGGTTCAAATTACGACGACTGGCCATTGAGTCGGCTCCCCGCGCGCAGGAAGTATCGTTTGCGCGCGTTTTTCGTTTTGATGGCGTCGTCGACCGGAGTGATGGATGACTCGTCGCAAGAAGATCTATGAGGGTAAGGCCAAGATTCTGTACGAGGGGCCCGAGCCCGGCACCCTGATCCAGTATTTCAAGGACGACGCCACCGCCTTTGACGCCACAAAGAAAGCGGTGCTGGAAGGCAAGGGCGTCATCAACAATCGCATCAGCGAATTCGTGATGCTCAAGCTCGCCAATATCGGCGTGCAGAACCACTTCATCCGGCGTCTCAATCACCGGGAGCAGCTGATCCGGGAAGTCGAGATCATTCCTCTGGAAGTCGTCTGCCGCAACATCGCGGCGGGCTCGATCTCCACCCGCCTCGGCATTCCAGAAGGCACGGCCCTGCCGCGCTCGATCATCGAGTTCTTCTACAAGAAGGACGAGCTGCACGATCCGCTGGTGACCGAAGAGCACATCACGGCCTTCAACTGGGCTGCGACGCAGGAGATCGACGACATCCTCGCCATGACCCTCAGGGTCAACGACTTCCTGACCGGCATGTTCTCCGCCGTCGGCATCACCCTCGTGGACTTCAAGATCGAGTTTGGCCGCCTGTACGAGGGGGATTTCAGCCGGGTGATCCTGGCCGACGAGATCAGTCCCGATAGCTGCCGGCTGTGGGACTCCACCACGCAGGAAAAGCTCGACAAGGACCGCTTCCGCCGGGATCTGGGCAATGTGATCGAGAGCTATACCGAGGTGGCGCGCCGCCTTGGGATCATGAAGGACATGCCGACCGTGATTCAGGGCGGCATCACGGGAGCGCAGACATGAGGGTTCGGGCATGAAGGTGCGCGTCGAAGTGTTCCTGAAACCCGGCGTGCTGGACGTGCAGGGCAAGGCGACGGAGGCGGCGCTGACCGGCCTCGGCTTTAAGGGGGTCAGCGAAGTGCGCGTCGGCCGGGTGATTGCGTTCGACTATGCCGGCGATGACCGCACCGCCGCCGAAAACGAAGCGAAGGCCATGGCGGACCGCCTGCTCGCCAATGCGGTGATCGAGAGCTACCGGATCGAGGTCGGCTGATGACCCAGGGCGGCTACCACCTCGCCCAGGTCAACATCGGCTCTTTCCTCGCGCCGCCGGAGCATCCGGACAATGCCGGCTTCTTCGACGCCCTCGACCGGATCAACGCCATCGCGGACACATCGCCGGGCTTTGTCTGGCGTCTCGAGGGCGACGGCGGCAACGCCACCGATCTTCGCGTGTTCGACGACCCAAATGTGCTGATCAATATGAGCGTGTGGACCGACCTCGCCTCGCTGGGCGCCTTTGTCTATCGCAGCGACCATGTCGACGTGATGCGCCAGCGCCATCGGTGGTTCGTCAGCATGTCCGACTACCTCGCCCTGTGGTGGGTTCCCGCCGGGACGCTGCCGGACATCACCGACGCCAAGCGCGCGCTGAACCTTCTGACCGCGCACGGCCCGACCGCCGACGCGTTCACCTTCCGCGACCCCTTTCCTGCGCCCAACGCAAACTGAAGAGACCCGTCCATGTTGAAGTCCGCCGTCATCGTCTTCCCGGGATCCAACTGCGACCGCGACTGCGCCGTCGCCATCGAGCGGTCCACCGGCTCCAGGGCGTCGATGGTCTGGCATCAGGAGACGAAGCTTGCCGATGATCTTGATCTGATCGTCCTGCCGGGCGGGTTTTCCTATGGCGACTACCTGCGCTGCGGCGCCATGGCGGCGCTCTCGCCGGTGATGAGCGAGGTCAAGCGGCTGAGCGACAAGGGCTGCGCGGTGGTGGGCATCTGCAACGGCTTCCAGGTGCTGTGCGAGGCGCAGATGCTGCCCGGCGCGCTTCTGCGCAATGCGGGGCTCAAGTACGTCTGCAAGCCGGTTGAGCTCGACATCACCAACAGCCAGACCCGCTTCACCCGCGCCTATGGCGAGCAGCGTCAGGCGGTCATGACCGTCGGCAATGGCGAGGGCGCCTTCTTTGCGGACGAGGCGACCTTGGACCGGCTGGAGGGCGAGGGCCGGGTGGTGTTCAAATACCGCGATAATCCCAACGGCTCGTCCCGCGCCATCGCCGGGATCGTCAATGCGGCGGGCAATGTGCTGGGGATCATGCCCCACCCCGACCGCGCCTTCGAGGCGGAGCTCGGCTCAGCGGACGGGGCGAAGCTGTTCCAGAGCGTGGCCGAAAGCGCGCTGCAGCTTGCCTGATCAGTCCAGAAGAGTCAGCACCGGCTGGGCGGCTTTCGCGAAGGCGATCAGCTCGGCGGTGAGGCCGGGGGACTTCATCGCCTCCCGTGCAAGATCCCGCCGCACGACCAGCGACTTGAACTTCAGCGCGGCCTCGATGTCCGGCGCAAGGTTGGTCGGATAGCCCCGCGGCGGGCGGGTCAGGCTGTAGGACGGATCGAAGGCGAGATTGTGATGCGCGAGGCTCGCCGTCACCTGTCGCCAGCGCTCCGGATTCTCGACCATACCTTGCCGCAGGCGGGCGAGAAGATCCTTGCTCGGATCATAGAATCCGCAGGCGGCGAAATTATCATCCGCTGACAGATGAATATAGAAGATGCCGCGTTCCGCTGCCTTGTCCGCGCGCAGAACGGCGCCGGCGTTGGTCTTGTAGGGCCGCTTGTCCTTGGAAAAGCGCACGTCGCGGTGAATGCGGAACAGGGCCGTCTTCGGATCGCCGCGGAAGGGCAGGCCCGTCTCCGCCGCCGCGGCGGAAAAATCCGCGACGAGGGCCTGGAAGGGGCCGCGCACGCCCTGCTCGTAGCGGGACCGGTTGGCCTCGAACCAGTCCTTGGACTGATGGGCGGCAAGTTCCGTAAAGAAGGCGAAGGCGTCGGCGGGAAAGCCCTCGAAAGGCGGAAGCGGAAAGTCCGCCAGATCCTTCGCCGATGGACGTTTCGCCATGCTCGCCTGCCTATTTGATCAGCCACCAGTTGCGGGAGCGGATCATGCCTTGGGCTGCGCCGAACCACCAGTCGCCCAGCCAGTTGGTGGAGACGTTCTTGCGTTCGCGCAGCGCGAACTCGTCCACCGCCTGTTTCACGCCGAAGGACAGGAGGCCCTGCCCAAAGTTGATCATCTGCACGGGCAGGGCGCCATAGTCGTCACCCGCGAACAGCCCGCCGGGTTTCAGCTTGGGCCACCAGGCGGCGATATCGTCGCGCACCGCCTCGTAGGAATGATCCGCATCCAGATAGACGAAGTCGAGGCTTTCATCCGTGAACCGCTGGGCCGCCTCCACCGAAAAGGCGCGCACCACCTCGTAGCGTTCTGGAAAGGCCCGCATCCGGTTCAGGGTCGCGAACAGGTTCTGGTCGTGAGCGTGGTGGGTCTCTTCATAGGCCTCGTGCTCGGTCCAGGCGTCGACCAGCCAGAGCTTCTTCCCCCGCCAGTGGGTTAGGATGTGCGCCGAGAACTCCCCCTGCCGTACGCCGACCTCCACCCCTTCGCCAAGCAGGCCGTAGGCGTTCAGCACCTCTGGCAGGACGGAGCGGTGAACCTCGTAAGGGGAGTTGGAGTCAGGCTGGTTCGGATTGTCCATCACGGTTTTTTCCGACTCAAGCCGCGCCTTTGGGGCGCTGGCTCGCGTTACGTAGCGCGATCTCGTCAAGGGCAGCATCTTCGCGCTTCTGCAGCTCGCGGGCTTCCTGCTTGGCTGCGAGCTCGGCGACATGCTCGATCTTCTTCAGCTCCTCGAAGGCGGAGGCGAGGGCGTCGCGGGCGCCTTCCGCTTCCATTTCCACTGCGGAGAGGTCGGCCAGCATCCGCTCGCGCCGCTGCTTCCAGGCGCGAACATAGTCCGGGTGGCACCAGGCGATGGAGGGATCAGTTCGTGCGCGGAGTTTTTCTTCCTCCGCCTCCAGATCAAGTGAATCCAGCATTCTCAGTATGGAGTCATATCTGTCCAGGATCTCTTTCAGACGCTTCTGCAGCGTCTCCACCTCATAGGTGGCGATCCTTATGAGCGAGTCTCGCCAGCTCATGCGTCAGGTCCCTGTTCCAGGATCGCGTTCAGATGCGCAAAGGACTCTTCCAGCGGCGTGGCTTCGTCCTTTCGTTGCGTCAGAAAGGCTTCGATCGACGGATTCAGCGCGATCGCCCGGTCGACCAGGGCGTCCGCCCCACGGCGATAGGCGCCGATGCGGATCAGTTCCTCCATGTTCGAATAGGCGGCCATCACCTGGCGGGCGGAGCGGACGACGCCCTGCTCGAAGGGAGTCTGGCAGCCCGGCATGGTCCGGCTG
>CAIUZX010000197.1 GCA_903903715.1 uncultured Caulobacterales bacterium | reverse complement strand
TGAGTGCGGACGCCGCCTCGGTCGGGCGCGTCGATGCCGGTATATTTCGCGCCTTGGCCACGTTCGCGCACTCCGTCCCTTGCTCAGGAATTCGAGATCATCCGTTTTGTCGTCATGCGCTCGCCAAGGCTTCCGCGAGGAAGCTCCGAACCAGCGGGTCGAGCGGCCCAAGCTGCTTGTAGTTGCGGAATGCTTCGCCGTCGTCGGTCATGACCAGGTCCCAGGCCCGCGCGAACGCAGAGAGGCGCTCGGGCCGGTCCCGGAGCGCGCTCAAGGGGTGGCGCCAGATGCGAATGGTGAAGAGCAGGGCGCCCGTGTCGGGAAGCCGTCGCAGGGTCTGGCGCTCCATGCGAACGAACAGGCGCGCGCCCGCCATGTCCGGCGTGATTTCCGACTGGCGCGACCGCACCGCCCGCTCGTCCGGCAGGAAAAGCTCGCCCGAGGACACCACGCTCCAGTTCCGCCGCTCGACCAGCTGGTCGTCGGCAAGGTGCGTGAAGATGCGATCGACGCGGGGCAGCAGGCGCTCGCCAAAGCCCGTCACAGGCCCATGCAACCCGGCCAGCGACTTCCCCACAACGGATTTGGCGCTGAAGAAACTCGGCGCGCAAAGGCTGGCGGCGCTCAGCGTCCATTCGCCGCCCCGGCGCTCCATCAGGCAGAGGTCGTCTTCGACAAGGAGCGCGGCGGCGTGGAGCGGCGGCAGGTCCGCTTGCGGCGTCACACCCAGATGTTCCGCGACGAGGGTCAGCGCCTCGCCCTGCGCAGGTCGTGAGCCTTCCGTTTCGCCCCAGCAGAGGTCCGGGTCCCCCGCAAAGATCGCCGCCTTGCGCGTCGCAGGATCTCCGTCAGCTGATCCATAAGGGCCTTCGAACCAGTCCTTGTGGTCAATGGGTGCAAGGCCGATGCGGAAGAGGTGCGCCTCACGATGAGCGTAGGCGGCGGGCGGATCAGGCGTCGTCATCTCGTCCTCAGAGCGATCCGAACACCTTGCGCAGCAGGCTGGTGGTCTGCTTCACCGGGTCGTGGCGGATCGCCGCCTCCTCGACGCCGACATAGTAGAAGACGCCGTCGAGACCCTTGTTCACCGCAAAGCGGGTCAGGCTTTCCGCCGGATCGCCGCCGATCAGGCCTTCCGCCCCGTGCCTCGCGACCGCCGACCGCAGGGCCGTGAAGGCGCCCGACTGATCGAGGGCGGCGCGCATGGGGGGATGGAACAGGGTGGCGAGCTGGTCTCCGGTCTTTGACTTCAGGTACGTCGTGCCCGCCGTATCCCCGCCGCGCAGCACGCCTGCGACATCCTCCACAGTCATGGAGCTGATCGTGCGCTTGAAGATCGAGCCTGCCTTCGGCGCGGCGGTCTCCGCCGCCCGGTTGATCTTTTCATGCAGATCATCCAGCGGGCCGGAGAGGCCGACGCCTTTCAGCGACTTCTGGATCGATCCCATGGCGCCGGGGAGGGGAATGCGGATCTTGCCGTCGCCCCAATAGCCGTCGAGGCGTCCGACGCGGGTGACCGCCGCCGTCGCCCCCTTGACCAGCGCCTCGCGGATGCCGGCCTGTCCGTCTTGTGAGCTGACCTGCGTCGGCAGACCGCTCGAGGCGGAGGAGCCGCCGCTCTGGTTTTGCCCGAGCGCCTTCTGGGCCTCGCCGATGAGGCCGCTCAAGGGGTCCGCAGCGGCCGCCGAGCCGCCGCCGAGAACGGCGAGCGCCGTCAACAGATGTCGTCGATCCATGTCCGTTCTCTCCGTCTTCGCAAACTTTCGTTCACCATACGGCGAAAGGCGTCTCAGCGCACCACGAGAGCGACGCCGCGGCCTCTGGGGTCCGACGCCGCCACCGCATGGTCGCCGATCACCTGGATGGCTTCGATGTCGCCATTATAGCCTTGGTCCTCGAACCGGTAGCCGAGCTTGGCGAGGTCGGCCTTCAAGGGTTCGCTGAACGGGGCGTAGGGCTCGGAGAAGAT
>CAIUZX010000196.1 GCA_903903715.1 uncultured Caulobacterales bacterium | reverse complement strand
GGCCTCGTCCGGGCAGGAGACGCGGATGATGTCGGCGCCCGCCTCCTCCAGCGCCCGCACCTGGGCGATGGTCGCGTCTGCGTCCGCCGTCAGGGTGTTGGTCATCGACTGGACGGTGATCGGCGCATCGCCGCCCACCTCTACCGACCCGACGCGGATCTTGCGGCTGGGCCGGCGGTCGATGCGGCGCCACGGGCGAATATGGTTTAAGGAAGGGTCCGAGCTCATGTGCACAATCTAGGCGCAAACGCCACGACTCACCAGAGTAACCGCGCCTTTAAAGTCCGCCGGGACCGGGTGCGGCGGGGGGCTGCGTCGCGGCCTGATTGGCCGAGGCGCGGGCGGCGCCCATGGCGGCCCCGTCGGCGGCCAGCTTCTCGATCGAGGTCTGCGGCGTGCTCAGTGCGGTGATCAGACCGCTCGGGCCAAAGGCGTAGAAGGCCAGCGGCTCGGTCACGTCGAGCACGAGGCCCTTTCCCGTCGGCGCCCGCAGGGCTTCACCCGCCTTGAGCTGATGAGCGAAATAGACCTGATGGTCGGGCCGTCTCACCACAAGCAGCGCCGACTTACGCGCCTGAATGATCACGGACGGCGTCGACGGCGGAACCCCGTAAACGGCGGCGCGCGTCTCGAACGGCGTGCCGGGAGTGAGCTCGTCCAGCCCGCCCGCCTCGACCTTGGCCGCCTGAGTCATCGGACCGATCACGGCCTCAAGACCCGGCGTCACATAGGGCGCAGGCGTCGTCGCCTCGGGCGGGGGCGCCGTCGGCGCGCCCAGGGTGAAGGCGCCGTTGGTCTTCGGCGGCGGCGGGGGCGGCGTATCCAGAAGGTGATCGGCGGCGGATGTCGGCTGGGGCGGATCGGTCAGGGACAACACGCGCTGCACGACGTTCCAGACCACAACGGCGGCGATCAGACCGCCTACCGCCATCGTCACCACCGGCCGCGTCTGTTCCTGCTCATGCTTGACGCCGATCGGCGCGCGCAGGGGCTCGTGAAGTTCGGGGTGTTCCTGCTTGAAGCGCGCCAGCGCCAGCTCGCCGTCGAGGCCGAGGGCCTTGGCGTAGGCGCGGACATATCCGAGGGCGAAGGGACGGGACGGCAGGGCCGACATATCCCCGTTCTCGATGGCGGAAAGATAGTCCTTGCGGATCCGGGTGGCCGAGGCGATTTCCGCCATGCTCCAGCCCCGGTGGTTGCGTACGGCGCGCAGATAGAGACCAAGCTGGTCGAACAGCTCAGGCGACGGTCCGACCCGATCCCCAAGGGGATCGACCAACCTCAAGGCCGGACTGACGTGACCCGTCTCCAACGGCGCCATTTCGACGACAAACCCCACACCACTGTTTCGACGGGACCGCACCTGATCCGCATCGGACTTTCACACTCGAACATATCGCGAGATTGACCAATAAGTTAACAGCTCATTATGGCCGACTCAACGGTCTAAAGTGCGACATTTAGTTTACGAGCAAGACTCTCGATCTCGTTTCGAACCGATCCGGACGCACCTTTCAAGAATCCAGCCATGCCGCGGCGCGCCGCCTCCCGGTCGACGGAGAGGATCATCCGCTTGACCGGCCCGACCCCCGCCGGCGGCGTGGATAAGCGGTCAAAGCCCAGCGCGATCAGGGCGAAGGCCTCCAGCGGGCGCCCCGCCAGTTCTCCGCACACAGACACCGGCGTTCCGGTCTCGGCGCAGGCGTCGCAGATCGTCTTCAGCACCCGAAGCGCGGGCGGGGACAACGGGTCGTAGCGCTCCGACACCCGTGAGTTCCCCCGGTCCGCGGCGAACAGGTACTGGAGGAGGTCGTTGGTGCCCACGGACACGAAATCCGTCATCGGCAGCAGCGCGTCGAGATGCCAGACCAGCGACGGCGCCTCGATCATGGCCCCCACCCGCACGGTCTGCGGCGGCGGACGGCCGCGCCGCGCCGCCCAGGCGAGCTCGTGATCCACATGCGCGCGAGCCTGGCGGAACTCGTCCACCGACGCGATGAGAGGGAACATGATGTAGAGGTCGCGTCCGTGCGCCGCCCAGATCAGGGCGCGGATCTGCATCCGCAGCAACGCCGGACGGTCAAGGCCCATCCGCACCGCGCGCCAGCCGAGCGCCGGATTGTCCTCGCGCTGCGCCTCCATATAGGGCAGCACCTTGTCCCCGCCGAGATCGAGGGTGCGGAAGATCACCGGCTTGCCGTCCGCGGCGTCCATCACCCGCGAATAGAGCGCGGTCTGGGCGTTCAGCTTGGGCAGCTCTTCAGCGACCATGAACTGGAACTCGGTGCGGAAGAGACCGATGCCCTCCGCGCCGGTCTCCTCCATGTTGTCGAGGTCCACCGCGAGGCCCGCGTTCATCATCAGCGTGATCTTGCGGCCGTCGCGGGTGATGGCGGGGGTGTCCTTCAGCTTGGCGAACTCGGCCCGGCGCTGTGCGCGCAGAGCGGCTCTCGCCTCGAAGGCCTCGATCACGTCGGGGCGCGGGCGGAGGAACGCTTCGCCGACTTCAGCGTCGACGATGACCGCATCCCCTTGGGAGATCCGGTCGCGCAAGCCCGGCAGACGGCCGACGCAGGGTATGCCAAGCGCCTTGGCCACGATCGAGGCGTGGCTCGCCGCCGATCCTTCCTCCAGCAACAAACCCTTCAGCCGCGTGCGGTCGTATTCGAGGAGATCGGCGGGGCCGAGATTTCGCGCGATGAGGATCGCATTTTCCGGAAGCGTGCGCGCCTGCTGGCTTTCGCCCGAGAGGTGACGCAGCAAACGGTCCGCAAGGTCCTCGAGATCGTGCAGGCGTTCCTTGAGGTACGGGTCGCGGGCTTCCTTCAGCCGCGCCCGATGCTCCCAACGGGCGCGCTCCACCGCCGCCTCGGCCGTCAGGCCGGAGCGAACGGCGTCCTCGAGACCCCGATTCCAGCCGCGGTCGTGAGCGAACAGGCGATAGGTCTCCAGCACCTCGTACGGTACGCCGACCAGCCCGGACTGGCCTTCGAGCATTTCGTCGATCTGCTTGCGCAGGGCTTCGAGCGCCTCGTGCAGCCGGATCTCTTCCTGCGCCGGATCATCGGCGAGCAACATCTCCGGCGCCACGGGGGCCTCGTGCAGGACCGCCTGCCCGAAGGCGAGACCTTCGGCGAAACGCACGCCCTTCAGCCGCTCGGGCTTGTGGGGCGCGAGCTCGACATCCTTCAGCTCCTCCTGGTCGACCAGCTCACCGGCGGCGACCATTTCGGAGAGGACCATAGCGATGGTCTGCAGGTCCTCGACCTCGTCCTCGCCGTAGACCCGCGCGGTGCGGTTCTGAACGACCAGCGCGCCGACAGTCCGCCCTCCGCGCAGCAGCGGCACGCCGAGGAAGGCGTGGAACGGGTCTTCCCCGGTCTCCGGGCGATAGGAGAAGGCCGGGTGCAGCGGCGCTTCGGACAGATTGAGCGGGCGGCCCTGCCGGACGATCTCGCCGACCAGACCTTCCCCGGGCTTCATCCGCGTGACGTGCACAGCGTCGCGGGCCAGACCTTCGGTGGCGAACAGCTCCATGTCGCCCGACGCGCGCCGCAGATAAATCGAGCACACTTCTGCGACCATGGATGCGGCGATGATCCGCACCACCATGTCGAGGCGTCCCTGCGCCAGTCCGCCGCCGGCCATCACCTCCCGGATCTGGCGCAACAGACTGCGTGGACCGCGCGCGGCTAATACCCGCTCCATCGGCCGACAGCCTCCCCAATACGCCGACAGTCCCGTCGCCGGGAGTCGGCTCTGTCCTATCGACCCGTCTGATACGTCGGATTCCGACAAGAGGTAAGGGGGCGAAGGCAGGCGATTGCAATCCCTCTCGCCGTGGGTCACGCTGACGTGAGATCGAGGCGGCGCGGCGACATCGGGGAGACGGTCATGGGTTTGAACCGGAGAGGCGTGCTTACGTCCGCAGCGCTGCTCACAGGCGCGGCCGCTGCGCCCGGCGCAAACGCTGCGCCAAGCAAGGGTTCAAGCGCCCAGACGGTCGAGATCTCGGGGCCAGCGTCGCCCGCTATGGTCGCTGCGATCCACAAGATCGCCGCCTACGCCACCCTGCATCGCAAGACCTTCGGACTGCCGGGGCTGACCCTCGTCTGCACCGCCCCGAACGGCGTGTCGGCCCATATCCGGACGGGTTACGCCAATCGCGAGCTGCGCACGCCGCTGACCGCCGATTACCTCTTCCAGATCGGCTCGATCTCAAAATCGTTCGTCGCGATGGCGATCCACCAGCTGGCGCAGGAAGGCAAGCTGAAGCTCTCCGACGACATCCGCACGGCGCTCCCGGGGGTCGCCCTGCCGCCAACGCCGCCGATGACGCTGAGCCATCTGATCGAGCATTCGTCCGGCCTGCCCGACGACGCGCCGCTGTTCCCGCGCAGCCCCGACGGCCTGCTCTGGTCGGCCTTCGAGCCCGGCAGCGGGTGGTCCTACTCGAACACCGGCTATGACCTCCTGGGCAAGGTGGTGGAGCGGATGGACAAGACCACCCTCGCCGAGGCGCTTTCGCGCCGGATCTTCGCGCCGCTCGGCATGACAACAGCGCGGGGCGAGATCGTTGCGGCCGAGCGCACGCGTTTCGCGACCGGCTATAGCCCCCTCGACCCCGCGGTGGATGCGATCCCCGGCGGACGGCTGGCCCCTGCAGCCTGGGTGAACGTCACCTTCGGCGCAGGCTGTGTCGCCGCGACGGCCAAGGACATGACCCACTGGCTGCGCTATCTCGCGCAGGATCCTGCGGTCGCTGGCAAGCTTTTGCATCCCGAAGCGGCGGCGAGCTATTTCCGGCCCGGCATCGCGGCCCCCGGCTGGGCGAGCCAGGGCGCGCATTACGGCGCAGGCCTCGCTCACGTGCCGATCGAGGGCCGCACCCTTTTGCATCACACCGGCGGGATGGTGTCCTTCTCCTCCGCCATCCACGTCGATCCCGTCGCCAAAGTCGGCGCCTTCGCCAGCACCAACAGCGGTGGGCAGGAGTATCGCCCACGGGACGTGACCGCCTTCGCCTGCGCCTTGTTGCGCAGCGTCGTGGCTCCTGAGCCCGGATTTGCGCCCAAACCCAAGCCTGTCGAGCGCCGCACGAGACCCGCCACACCCCCCGCCCCGACGTCGACCGATCCGACCCTGGGCGCCTTCGCCGGGCGCTATGAGTGCGACGATCCCTGGCGCGGCGCCTTTACGGTCTCCGCCGACAAGGACGGCCTTGTTCTGGACGGAGAGGCGGTCCTCGTTCACCATCCCGACGGCTACTGGACGATCAAGGCGCCCGTATCGACCGAGCGGATCTGGTTCGGCCCCGTCCTCGACGGTCGCAGCCAGTGGCTCAGCTTCTCCGGCGTCGACTTCTTCCGACGCGACCTCTGACCCCTATCTGACAGCCTGGAGCTCCGCCCGTGATCATCGTCCACCATCTGAACAATTCGAGATCGCAGCGCATCCTGTGGATGCTGGAGGAAATGGGCGTCGCGTACGAGATCGCCCACCATCAGCGGGACCCCGTGACGCGCCTCGCGCCGCCGGAGCTGCTGGCCGTGCACCCCTTGGGCAAGTCCCCGGTGATCGTGGACGACGGCCAGGTGGTCGCGGAGTCGGGCGCAATCTTGGAGTACCTGATCGAACGCCACGGCGGCGGCGCCTTCGCGCCGGATCGCGCGTCCAGGGACTGGGTCTCTTACGTCCAGTGGATGCACTACGCCGAAGGCTCGGCCATGCTGCCGCTGCTGCTCGCCCTCTACGCCGGACGGCTGGGCGATGCGGCGCAGCCGCTCTGGCCGAGGATCCAGGGCGAGATCGGCGCCAACCTCGCCTTCATCGAGGCCTCCGTGACCGGAAAGAGCTTCCTCGTCGGCGACCGTCTGACGGCGGCGGATGTGCAGATCGTGTTCGTGCTAGAAGCCGCCGACGCCAACGGCGCCCTCGCCGCTCTGCCGCAATCGAAGCGCTATCTTGCAGCCCTGCAGGCTCGCCCGGCCTACCAGCGCGCCGTCGATAAGGGCGGACCCTATGATCTCGGCGGCAACCGCAGCTGAGCCGCCGGCCCTTTCGCCTTGATAAGTCAGGCGGCGCAGGCTCTACTGCCGCCCAATCTGGGGTGGAGATGGTCTCATGGTCGCACATAGCCTGATCGCGTTGGTGACGCTCGCCTCACTGGCGCAGTATTTCGTCATGAGCCTGAACGTCGGGCGCGCCCGAGGGCGGCTGGGCGTCGCGGCGCCCGCCACTTCTGGCCATCCGGAGTTCGAGCGTCTCTACCGCGTGCAGATGAACACGCTCGAATGGCTGGTGATCTTCCTGCCGTGCCTCTGGCTCGCCGCCATCTTCACCGGCGATCTCGGCCTGCGGGCGACAGGGGTGATCGCCGCCATCGGCGTGATCTGGATCGTCGGGCGGCACATCTACATGGTGTCGTATGTAAAGGACCCGAAGACCCGGTCGCGGGGCTTTGGTCTGCAGGCCCTCGCGACCCTCCTTCTGTTCCTGATCGCGCTCATCGGCGCGGTGATCAATCTCATTCCGCAATAGGACGGATCGGCGCCGCAGGCCCGGACCGCTAGACGCCATACATGCTCACCCTTCCTGTCGAACCGTCGCGGTTTGCGGTGTTCCTGACCGTCATGGCGAGCCTTGCCGCCGCGCCCGGCCCCGCCAACCTGTTCTCGATCGCCACAGGCATGAACAGGGGCCCCCGCGCCGTGGGCCTCGCCGTTGTCGGCATGAACAGCGCGACGCTGGTCTGGTTCGTCGCCGCTGCGGTCGGGCTGGGCGCGCTGATCCGGGCGTTGCCGGACGTGTTCGCGTTTCTGACGGTCGCGGGGGCGCTCTATCTCATCTGGCTCGGCCTGCGGGCCCTGACCGCGGCGGTCCGGGGCGGCGGCGCCATCTCGACCGGCCCCACCTCCGACGGCTCCCCCCTCGCCCAGGGCTTTGCGGTGCAGATCGCCAATCCCAAGGCGGTCCTGTTCTTCTCCGCCGTCCTGCCGCCTTTCATCGACCTGTCGAGGCCGCTGGTCCCCCAGCTCGTCGCTTTCGCCGCCGCCACCATCGGGCTCGATATCCTGACCATGTCCGCCTACGGACTGGGCGGGGTGGCTCTGGCGCAGCAGATGAACGCCCCTGGCTTTCGCCGCCTGTTCAACACCTTCGTCGGGCTGGTTCTGATCGCCGCAGCCGTGCTCATCCTGACCCGACATTGATAGGCGTGTTCGCGCAGGCCTTTGTGTTGTAAACTCTTCGACGGCTCCAGCCTGGCTGGCGCGTTCAAGTGTTTTGGCCGGGGGGCGAAGGAGTAAAGTCACATGAGACATGCGATCAAACGTCTTGCCCTGGCTTGCGCCGCGGCGGGGGCGCTCGTCACCCTCGCAGGCTGCGAGACGGCGACCCCCTATCAGCCCCTCAACACCCAGCACGCCTCGGCGGGCGGGTATCGCGACCGGCAGATCGAGACCAACCGCTTCATGGTGGAGTTCTCCGGCAACGCGGTGACCTCCCGCGAGACGGTGGAGCGGTATCTGCTGTTCCGCGCGGCGGAACTGACCCTCGCTCAAGGCTTTGACTGGTTCGAGACGGACGCGCGCTACACTGACCGCAAGACCGAGACCTTCGCCACCCCGGACCCCTTGGGCTGCACCTATGGTCCGGGCTGGTGCAGCGGCTTCTGGGGGCCCCGCTGGCGGTACTACCGGCGCGGCGTCTGGGCGAACTGGGATCCCTGGATGACCCAGCCTCTGGAAGTGCACGAGATCACCCGCTTCACCGCCTCGGCCGAAGTGGTGATGCACAAGGGCGCAAAGCCCGCGACCGGAACGCGGGCCTTTGACGCGCGGGACGTGATCTCGCACCTCAGCCGGGATGTGCAGCGCCCACCGGTCTGACGCCTGAAGGCCCATTGTCTGCGATGCCGATTGTCTGAGATGACAGCGACGACGGCTGAACTATAAGGGGCGGATGGACGCCTTTCCCGCCTTTCTGCCCCTGACCGGCCGCACCGTCATGATCGTTGGAACGGGCGAAGCGGCGGATGCGAAGGCGCGGCTGTTCGAAGGCTCTCCCGCCGACGTGATCCGTCACCTCAACCCGGAGACAGCGGACTATACGGGCGCGGCGCTGGTGTTCATCGCCCTGCCCGACGGAACGGCGCTCAATCGCGCGCTGCTGGCGGCGCGGCAGTCCGGCGCCCTGGTGAACGTTGTCGATCACCCGGACCTGTCGGACTTCACCACGCCCTCGATCGTGGATCGCGGGACGGTCGTGGGCGCCATAGGGACAGGCGGCGCATCACCTGTCCTCGCCACCCGTCTGCGACAACAGCTCGAAACCCTCTGGCCGCCGGGGCTCGGCGATCTGGCGACGCTTTTGCGCGCCCGTCAGGCGAAGATCCGCGAACGCTGGCCCGACCTGACAGAGCGCCGCGCCTTCCTGCGCCGGACTCTGGACGGCGAGATCGCCAAGCTCGCCCTTGCCGGAGATCTCGACCGCGCCGCCGCGCAACTGGACGCGGTCCTCAGCGACGCGGCGCAGGCGGACGCCTCAAAGGCGGGCGGGGTGTTTCGGCTGATGGTGGGGGGGACGGCGGACGACCTGACCCTCGCCGCCCTTCGCCGCATCGGCTCAGCGGACCGGATCGCCATCGAGGGCGAGGTGCCCGCCGAGATCGTGGCTTTCGCCCGACGCGATGCGCCGCGGCAGTTGAGCCCCGGTCAGGATGAGTTGAACCGCTGGGCTGAAGCCGGCGAAGCGGTCTGCGTCCTCGTCCGGCGACGGGACGATCAGGACGAGGTGCGATCCTGAGGCGCCGCCGGTTTGAACACTGACCGCGCCAGCATCATCACGAGCTCGGGATTGCGGACGGCGACCAGTCCAATAGCGACAGCGGCGCCCGCGGCGACCAGAGGGCGATCCTGAACCAGATCGCTAATCTTCTCTGCAAGGCCGAGGCCCGCCAGATCAAAAGGCGGAAAGCCAGTCTCGGCGCCAGCGGCGGGCGCGGCGGCGGGCGGCGGTTTCTGCGTCGCAAAGAGGGCGACCAGCGCCGAGAAGCCGAGGAACAGCGCCGACACCAGAGCTGCGGCCCCGGCGGCGCCGATATGTTCCTGCAAAAACACGAACAAGGCATAGGCCGCGCAGCCGACTGCGATCAGCACGCCCGCCGCAATTGCGGCGGCGGCGGCGGCCATCTTCAAGGTGCGTTCGAAGATCATCGGCGCGGTCCCGCCAGCAGGAGGCCGAGAAACACGCCGACGCCGACGGCCGCGGCGGCGGTGGCGAGGGGACGGGCCCTGACCTGCTCGATGATCAGCTCCCGGGCGAGGTCCAACTGATCCGCCGCCATCTCCGCAGCCTCCTCGCCGTGGGTGCGGAACTTCTCGAACTGGTCGTCGAACTCAGACCGCGATTCAGGCCGCGATTCAGGCCCCGCAGCGCCGACCTTGGGCGGCGGTTCCGGCGCAGGCGTCGCCGGCGTCACAGTGGGCTCTGGCTTCACGGTGGGCTCTGGCGTTTCGGACGTCGAGCCGGGGGCGGGTGTCGCTTTCGCGCGAGGGGATCTGGCCATGGGGCTCCTTCATAGACGAAAAAGGTTACGGCGGTCCTGCGCGCGAGGCCCCAGGCTTCAGACGGGCCGCGCTTGCGCGCTCGAACTTCCGTGCTTAAGCCTTGAGGTCGACGGGACGAACACAAGTGTCCCGCACGAAGGGGGAGCTAGTCCATGACCGACGTCAAGACCAAGTCAACAGCAAAGCCGTCC
Source organism: uncultured Caulobacterales bacterium (assembly GCA_903903715.1). Classification (GTDB taxonomy): domain Bacteria; phylum Pseudomonadota; class Alphaproteobacteria; order Caulobacterales; family Caulobacteraceae; genus CAIMFV01. Next base: position 3,523 of record CAIUZX010000196.1, on the reverse strand, counting down.
ATGCTGCTGGTCGTGTCGGCGTCCGCGGCCGGAACCGCCTTCGAGTGGTATGACTTCTTCGTGTTCGTACCGCTGGCTTCGATCCTCGCCAAGACCTTCGCGGCGGGGCTTAACGAAGCGGCGGGCTATGTGTTCGCCCTGGGCGCCTTCGCGGCCGGCTTCGCCTTCCGCCCCCTCGGCGCGCTGATCTTCGGCCGGATCGGAGACCGGTCGGGCCGCAAGGGCGCGTTCCTGGTCACCGTCACCATGATGGGAACCGCGACCTTCCTGATCGGGTGCCTGCCGAGCTTTGCGCAGGCGGGGGTGATCTCTCCCATCCTCTTCATCCTCATGCGCGCCCTGCAGGGCGTGGCGCTGGGGGGCGAGTACGGCGGCGCGGCTATCTATGTCGCCGAACACGCCAGGACCGAACAGCGCGGCCTTATGACCGGCTTCATCCAGACCTCCGCCGCCATCGGCCTGACGACCGCGCTGCTGGTGACGCTCATCACCCGCGGCGTGGTGGGAGAGACCGCTTTCGCCGCCTGGGGCTGGCGCATACCCTTCTGGGCGTCGTCAGGCCTGTTGCTGATCTCCCTGTGGATCCGCCTCAAGCTGTCCGAAAGCCCGGCCTTCGCGGCCCTGGAAGCCGAAGGCGGACGCTCCGAAAAGCCCTATGTCGAGAGCTTCCTGCGCTGGACCAACCTTAAGACTGTGCTGACCGCGCTGTTCTCGATGATGATCGCGCAAGGGTCGGTCTGGTACTGCGCCTTCTTCTACGCCCAGTTCTTCATCGAGCGGGTGATCAAGACCCCCGCCGCGACGGTCAATCTGATCATGATTGCGATGGTGATCTCGTCCGCGCCGCTCTACGTCTTCTTTGGCTGGCTGTCGGACAAGGTTGGGCGCAAAATCGTCATGACCCTTGGAACGGCGCTGGCGACCGCAGCGCTCTTCCCCGGCTTCCAGATGATCACTGAGGCGGCCAATCCCGCCCTGGTGGCGGCGCAGGCCCGCGCGCCGGTGGTGGTCTACGCCGACCCCGCCGAGTGCTCGCTGCAGTTCGACCTGATCGGCAAGGCGCAGTTTCGCTCCTCCTGCGATATCGCAAAGAGCGTTCTGACGACGGCGGGGGTCTCCTACCGCAACGTCGAGGCGCCTCCCGGCCAGATCGCGAACGTGCAGATCGCTGACGTGAAGATCCCCTCCGCCGATGGCCGCGCCCTGACCGGCGCGCCGCTGAAGGCCCTCAAGGCCTCCGTCGAAGGGCGGATCAAGGGCGCCCTCGCCAAGGCGGGCTATCCTCCTCAGGCAGACCCGGCGAAGGTGGATAGCTTCAGGATCTACCTGATCCTGATGATCTTCACGGTGGGCGCGACGGCGCTGTATGGACCGCAGGCCGCGGCGCTGGTGGAGCTGTTCCCCACCCGCATCCGCTACACGGCCCTGTCCCTGCCCTATCACATCGGCACGGGCTGGGTCGGCGGCTTCCTGCCCGCCACCGCCTACGCGATGGTCGTGGCCAAGGGGGACATCTATTTCGGCCTTTGGTACCCGGTCATTGCCGGAACCATCTCGGTGCTCTGCTTTATCTTCTTCCTGCCGGAGACGAGAGGCCGCGACCTTACAAGGTGATGTCGAGGGTGAGGAGGGCGAGCGACGCCAACGCGGCGATGAGGGCGAGGATCAGCCCCACATAGATGCGCGGGCCCATCAGGGTCATGATCATGGGCCGGGTCGGGAACGAAAAGGTCGTGTGCGTTCCGGCCATCTTGAACACGTGGATGGCGCGAAACCGCGGGTCTCCGGCCAGCTCCATCATGTCCCGGCGGCTGCGGTAGCGCATGTAGCCGACGATGGTCCAGCCCGGATCGGGCGCGGCGTTCCAGGCGTCGACATAGCCTCCCGCCGGCCGCGCCGCCAACGCGGGATGTCCGCCGTGCAGGAAGAGTCTCCGCATGAAGGGCGAGGTGTACTTGTTCAGCAGCACCCGTCCCGGCGTCGGCTTGCCGGTCACGGGATCGGGCGCATCGCCGGGCTGGACCTTGACGAGATTGAGCATGAAGAATTCGCGCCCGTCGTCCTCCCTCAGGAACGTCTCGACGATGCCGAGGTCGTTGTGCTGATCCGAACCGTGGGCCCGGGCGTCTGCGAGAAAGGCGTCAATCTCCTTCCCCGTCACTTTGCCGCGCCAGTTGTCGTACCAGGCCCTGAACGCGATGTAGATCACCGCCGCCACACCCCAGATCACCGCCATATCGACGCTCCCGTCTCTCGTTCAGACGATATTGGCATAACAAATGTCATTATAACAAGTCCGGGCGCAGACGTGTCAGGGCCCTACCACCACGACTCCTCGCCTGCGCAGCATTGCGGGCAGGCTGTCGGGCCCCACAAGATTGGGAATGCCGACGATGATCAGCACGTGGCGCTCGCCGCCGCTGAGCCGCTCGACATCCTCCGCCCAGATCCGGTGACGTTCGTTGACGAAGGGGCCAAAGCTCTTGGGCGCCCGCGCGCGGAAGGGCTCGACCAGCGCGGCCGACAGCTTCGCGACATCCCCCGCAAGCCAGTCCTCCAGCTCGGGCTCCAACGTGTCGAAGCCCGCCTCCCGGCGGCGGTTGGCGTATTCCAGGTCGGCGATCTGCTCATCCTGCGGCGACGCGGCGAGAGCCTGCAGATCCCGCAGCGAGGTGTCGAACGCCCGGAAGCGGACGCCCTTTGGCGCGTGGGCCTTCACATAGCGCTCCACCCCGTTGCGATCGAGGCTGCGCATCTTGTCCCCGAAGGCGAAGGTCAGGGTCAGATCCGCCCACCAGGGCTGCATCCGGTCGAGCTTGGCGACATCGACGCCGAGTTTGCCGGCGAGCCGCGTCATGCGCGCCCGTCCGTCCGGGGACAGCATGGGCGAGAGCGTCTTCCCCTCCGGCAGGCCGCCATGCATCGAGATCACGCCGAAAGCGCGCAGGGCCGTGACGGGGCCGGGCTTGTCCGGGTTCTCGAACCAGATCTCGTCGGCGCCCGCGAGGGCCTCATCAAAGGCCTGCGTCCGCCAGGGACCGTTCAGGGTCGCATTCGGCGAGGCGCCGAAGAGGGCGATCTCCGCCCCATGCCGTCCATGGATCTTCCACAGTGGAGGCGCGGCGTCCACCGCCTGCGACCAGCTCGCCAGGACTAGAGCGGCGAGGCCCGCCAGCCAATGTCGACCCATGACTCTACTCACTCTCAAAGGCGCTTCGTCCATAGCCGATACGTTCGGACGTCAGAGCCGGATGCGTCACTTCTGGCACACCGGGCAGAAGAAGGTCGAGCGGCCCCCTTGCGTGATCCGCCGCACCACGCCGCGGCAGCCGGGCTTGAGGCACGGATCGTCCTCCCGCCCATAGATCCGAAAGCTGTGCTGGAAGTAGCCCAGCGCCCCGTCCGCGTCGCGAAAGTCGCGCAAGGTTGAGCCCCCCGCGGCGATCGCCTCGGTCAGCACTTCGCGCACGACCGTTACGATGCGCGTCAGCTTCGCCCGGCTGATCTCCCCCGCCGGGGTCCT
>CAIUZX010000195.1 GCA_903903715.1 uncultured Caulobacterales bacterium | reverse complement strand
GCCGACAGCCGCCTGATCCGCTTCCTCCCGGCGGAGCCCGGCGAAGGCTTCGGCGAAGCGTGAGCGCGCCCCGGCCCGGCATGCGTTTCGACGACCGTCTCCTGGACGAGATCAAGTCGCGCCTGCGCCTGTCCGACGTCATCGGCAAGTCGGTGAAGCTGCGCCGCGCGGGGCGGGAGTGGGTCGGCCTGTCGCCCTTCGCCAAGGAAAAGACTCCATCCTTTTACGTGAACGACGAGAAGGGTTTTTTCCACGACTTCTCCTCCGGCAAGCACGGGGACCTGATCGGCTTCCTGCAGGAGACCGAGCGTCTGAGCTTCCGTGAGGCGGTGGAGCGACTGGCCAATGAGGCTGGCGTGCAATTGCCTGCGGAAGATCCAAAGGTTCAGGAGGCGGAGCGCAAGCGCCAGGGCCTGACCGACTGGCTCGACCTCGCCGCCCGCTGGTACGAGGCCGAACTCCGGCGTCCGCATGGCGCGGCGGCGCGGGCTTATCTAGAGCGGCGCGGCCTGCCGGAGGCGGAGTGGTCGCGGTTCCGGATCGGCTACGCCCCCGGCGGTCGGTCGGGGCTGAAGGACTATCTGATCGCCAAGGGGGCGCGGCCTGCGACCCTGGTCGACAGCGGCCTTCTGATCGCCACCGACGATGGAAGCGCGCCGTTCGACCGCTTCCGCGACCGGATCATGTTTCCGATCCTCGACAGCCGGGAGCGGACCATATCCTTCGGCGGCCGCGCCCTCGATCCCGAGGCCCGCGCCAAGTATCTGAACGGCCCGGAGACCGGCGTCTTCCACAAGGGCGCGACGCTCTATGGCCTCGGCGAAGCGCGCAAGCTGTTGCACCTCGCCCAGCGGGAGGGGGAGGCGCACCCGGCCCTCGTCGTGGTCGAGGGGTACATGGACGTGATCGCCTGCCAGCGCGCAGGCGTCGCCGCCGTCGCGCCTCTCGGCACCGCGCTCACCGAAGAGCAGATGGAGCTGCTCTGGCGCAATCACCCCGAGCCGACGCTGTGCTTTGACGGGGACAAGGCCGGGCGCAGGGCCGCCGCCCGGGCGATCGAGCGCGCCCTGCCGCTGCTCAAGCCCGGCAAGTCGTTCCAGTTCGCTTTGGTTTCTGGCGGCAAGGACCCCGATGACGTGCTGCGGGAACAGGGACCGGCGGTGCTGAAGGCCCAGCTCGCCGAAACCAAGCCCTTTGTGGAGCAGTTGTTCGATGACGCAGTCGCTCAGGAGCCCCTCGACACCCCAGAGCGTCGGGCGGGGCTGAAGGCGCGGCTGCGCAACGCCGCCGCGGCGATTGCGGACAAGGATCTTTCGCAGGCCTATCGCGACGATCTTCTGACGCGCTTCGATGCGGTGGCGCGGCCCCCAAGACCCGCCCAGGCGCCGCAACAGAGGGCCGAGCAGCCTTCCGGCGGCGCGCCGTATCCGCGCCGTGGCCGCTTCCGCTCGGACCAACCGCCGCCGCTCGCCCCGCCGACGCCGGAGGGCAGGGCCGCCGCCCGCAGTCTCAGCCAGAGGTTGAAGGTTGTGCCTGCAGCGATCGCGCATTTCGCCATAGAGCACCCTGAATGCCTCGACCCCTATGTCGAGCGTTTGGCCGACACCGGTTTCGGCGATCCGAACCTCAGCGGTTTGGCGAGAGAAATCAGCGCCCTCTATGTCCGGTTTCCCGGCCTTGACACATCGGTGTTGACGGGCCATCTGGAGGGTCGCGGACTAGGCGGCGTGTTGAACGATCTCAAAAAGGCGGCGCAGCAATCACGAGCGCCCTTCTTAGACGTAAACCGGCCGTACGCAGACGCACGACAGATCTGGTCTCGCGCTTTCGATATGGTGATTGAGCTTGCGGAAGTGGAAATGGCCCTTGCTGCGGCCAAGGACGACATGAGCCGCACTCTGGATTCCGTGCATCTGCGAAGCTTAAGGGGCCGGCAACTGGCTCTGCAGGGCAGTCTGAACGACGGCTCCATATTCGCTGACCCTGCCGCATAACCTGCGGGCGGGTCGCAAACGACAACTTAAATCCGCCCCGGCTGCGCGCCAGCGGGGACGGACGGAGGTAGAACCGAATGACGACGAACACGGCGGAGACGCAGGAAGCCGACGCCCCGCATGACGGGCCGCTGCTGGATCTCACCGACGCCGGCGTCAAGAAATTCATCAAGCAGGCCAAGGCCCGCGGCTACGTCACGATGGACGAGCTGAACAAGCTCCTGCCGTCGGAGGAGTTCACCTCCGAGCAGATCGAAGACACGCTGGCCATGCTCTCCGAGATGGGCATCAACGTCATCGAGGCGGAAGACGTCGAGGCTGAAGGCGGCGGCGAAGTGGCCGTGCGCGAAGACTCCGCCGTGGTCGAGACGCCGAAGTCGGAAACCTATGACCGCACGGACGATCCGGTGCGGATGTACCTGCGCGAAATGGGTTCGGTCGAGCTTCTGTCGCGTGAGGGCGAAATCGCCATCGCCAAGCGCATCGAGGCCGGTCGCGACACCATGATCCGCGGTCTGTGCGAGAGCGCGCTGACCTTCCGCGCCATCATCGCTTGGCATGAGGCGCTGAAAGCCGGCCGCATGCTGCTGCGCGACATTATCGACCTGGAAGCGACGCAGGGCGGCCCGCCGCCGAGTGCGGTGGCAGAAGGCGACGCGCCGGAAGAAATCGCCGAACTGCCCGAAGAAGCCCCGCCGCCCCCGCCGCCGTCGGATGACGACGAGGATGCGGACGGCGAAGGCAGCGGCCTG
>CAIUZX010000194.1 GCA_903903715.1 uncultured Caulobacterales bacterium | reverse complement strand
TGGCTGCCGAGCAGGGTCGGATCGATGCGCAGATGTTCAATGTCGGCCAGCACCAGCGCTGACCAGCCGTAGTCGAGAAGCTGGCAACCCACGATATAGGACCAAAGGGGCGCCCTTGGCTCCGCCGCCTTGACCGCCAGCGCGGCCGCATAGTGCCCTACGAACATGACGCCCTCCCTCTTGCCTGCGCCTATTGACGCACGACGCCAGCCATTTGAAAATATCTAAGCGCGCAGCTCGGCTATACACATTTGCATAGGTTCAATCGGATGAGCCCTGATACGGTCAGCTGGGATCATTACCGGGCCCTGCTTGCGGTGGCCGAGAGCGGCAGTCTCAGCGCGGCGGCGCGGCGTCTCGGCCTCGCCCAACCGACCCTTGGCCGACAGATCGACGCGCTGGAGCGGGGGCTCGGCCTTAAGCTGTTCGTGCGCTCCCCAACCGGTCTGATGCTGACGGATGAGGGCCGTGACCTCCTGCCCGACGCCCGGGCCATGGCGGCGGCGGCGGAGGCCCTCGCCCGCAGCGCCAGCGCCGGCCGGGACGAAGCCCGCGGCGTAGTGCGCATCACGGCCAGCGAGATCATCGGCGGCCTCGTCCTGCCCCCCATGCTCGGACGCCTGCAGGCGCGACATCGCGGGCTGATCGTCGAACTCGTCCTCACCAATCGCGCGGAAGACCTGTTGCGCCGGGACGCGGACATCGCCGTCCGGATGGTGGAGCCGAAGCAGGCGGCCATCGTGGCTAAACGCATCGGCGCCATTCCGCTCAGCCTGTTCGCCCATCGCGACTATCTGGCGCGACGGGGTCGCCCTACGTCCCTGTCCGATTTGGAGGGTCACACGATCATCGGCTTTGACCGGGACGATTCCGCCGCCCGGGCGGTTGGCGCGCCCGGGTCGCTGACGCGGTCCGCCTTCGGCTTTCGCACAGACTCCGACCTCGCCCAGTTCACGGCTCTTCGCACGGGCGTTGGGATCGGCGTCTGTCAGGCGCCGCTGGCGAAGACCATCCAGGAGCTTGAGCCGGTGCTCGCCGATCAGATGAACTTCCAGCTCGAGATGTGGCTGGCCATGCATGAGGATCTTCGGTCGAGCCGCCGGATCCGCGCGACCTTTGATCATCTTGTCGCAGAGCTCCGACAGTATGTAGACTAACAGTCTAACCTTCAGAGGACCCTGCTTCCATGCGCTACACGACGTTCGCCTCCCTCGCCCTCGCCTTCAGCCTCGCCTTCGGCGCCGTCGCGCAGGCGCAAGACGTCGTCGGCCGCTGGCGCAATCCGGCCGAGGCGGGCGACCTCATGATCTACGCCTGCGGCGACAAGGTGTGCGCCAAGGGCGTGCCGACGGACCCGGCCAAGGTCGCCGAGGATCTGAAGGACGTGAAGAACAAGAACCCCGAACTGCGGAACCGGTCGCTGAACGGGCTAGAGGTCATGCGCGGCTTCGCCGGGGGGCCAAAGGTGTGGAGCGGCGGATCCATCTATCGCCCCGCGGACGGCAACACCTATTCGGGCAAGATGGAGCTCGTTGACCCCAACACGCTGAAACTGACCGGCTGCGTGGTGGCGCCTCTGTGCCAGTCACAGATCTGGAAGCGCGCCTCTTGACGGTCGAAGACGGAAAAATCCGGCTGAGTTCGCCATTCGCACGAATTTGGGAATAGCCCTCCCCCCCAGAAGCCTTGTATCTAGGCGGCTCGATATCTTGAAGGACGGGCGACATGGCGCAGCAGTACGACGTGGTGATCATCGGCGGCGGGCCGGGTGGCTACAACGCGGCGATCCGCGCGGGTCAGCTCGGCCTGTCGGTCGCCTGTGTTGAAAAGCGGCGGACCCTGGGCGGCACCTGCCTCAATGTCGGCTGTATTCCCTCCAAGGCGCTGCTGCATGCGTCCGAACTCTACGAAACCGCCCGCAAGGACTTCGCCAACCTCGGCATCCGCGCCACCGTTTCCCTCGATCTGCCGCAGATGCAGAAGCAGAAGGACGACAGCGTCACGGCCCTGACCAAGGGCATCGAATTCTTGTTCAAGAAGAACAAGGTCGACTGGATCAAGGGCGCCGGTCGGTTCGGCGGCCCGGGCCAGGTGATCGTGCGCGCCGACGACGGGTCCGAGCAGACCCTCACCGCCAAGAACATCGTCATCGCCACGGGCTCGGAGCCTTCGCGGCTGCCCGGCGTGGAGGTGGATCAGCGGCGCATCGTCGACTCCACAGGCGCCCTCGCCCTGCCCTCCGTGCCCAAGAGCATGATCGTCATCGGCGCCGGGATCATCGGTTTGGAACTCGGCTCGGTCTGGCGCCGCCTGGGCGCCGAAGTCACCGTCGTCGAGTATCTCGACCGGACCATCCCCGGCGCGGACGCCGAGATCGCCATGGCGTTCCAGCGGTCGCTGACCAAGCAGGGCATGATTTTCAAGATGGGCCAGAAGGTCACCGGCGCGCGGGCGACCGAGTTCGGCGTGACCTTGACCTATGAACCCGTGGCGGGCGGTCCGGCCCAGTCGCAGGACGCCGAAGTGGTGCTGCTGGCTGTTGGCCGTCGCCCCAACACTGAAGGCCTCAATCTCGCCGCCGTCGGCGTCACGCCAGACGCTCGAGGCTTTATCCCCGCGGACCACTTCAAGACCAGCGCCCCCGGCGTGTGGGTGGTGGGCGACGTGACCCACGGCCCGATGCTTGCCCACAAGGCCGAGGACGAAGCCGTCGCCTGTATCGAACTGATCGCCGGCAAGGCGGGACATGTGAACTATGACATCATCCCCGGCGTCGTCTATTCCGCGCCGGAAGTCGCCTGGGTCGGCAAGACCGAGGAAGAGCTGAAGGCCAAGGGCGTCGCCTACAAGGTCGGCAAGTTCCCCTTCACCGCCAACAGCCGGGCCAAGGTGAACCACGAGGCCGAGGGCTTCGTGAAGGTGCTGGCGGACGCCAAGACCGACCGGATCCTCGGCGTGCATATGCTGGGGCCGCAGGTCGGCGAGATGATCGGCGAGTACTGCGTGGCGATGGAGTTCGCCGCGGCGTCGGAGGATGTCGCCCGCACCTGCCACCCGCACCCGACCCGGTCCGAAGCGCTCCGCCAGGCGGCGATGGGCGTCGAAGGCTGGACGATGCAGGCCTGATCCGTCTGGCGTCAGGCGGCGCTACAGGCCTGGCCGTCCCGCGTCAGCACCCTCTGCACCACTTGCAGCAAAATGCGCCCCTCTAGGGGCTTGGGCACGATGTCGTCCATGCCGGCCTTCAGATAGGCGTCGGTCTCGTGCGCCATCACGCTCGCGGTCACGGCGATGATCGGCGTGCGGGGAAGCCCCCGCTCCAGCTCGATGCGCCGGAGCTCCCGGGTCGCCGTCATGCCGTCCATGTCCGGCATGTGAATGTCCATCAGGACAAGATCCCAACCCCCGGCCTCGAACGCGTGGATGGCCTGCTCAGCCGAGTCGACTGCGGTGCAGGTCATGCCCATCTGGCGGAGCAGCGTCTCGAAAACGAGGCGGTTCGTGGCGTGGTCGTCGACGGCCAGCACCCGCAGCGCGCCGCTTTCCACCACCGGGTCGTTCTCGGCTTCCAATGAGCGCGCCGACGCCTCGGGCACGACGACATAGCCGCTGAAGCTGGCGCCTTGTCCGGGCCAGCTCGTGAACGCGATTTCCCCGCCCATCATGCGGACAATCTCACGACAGATGGACAGTCCGAGGCCGGAGCCCCCGAACTTTCGGGTCATCGATGAGTCCGCCTGCACGAACCCCTCAAACAGCCTGTCGGACTGGTGCGCGGCGATCCCGATGCCGGTATCGCTGACGGTGAAGCGCAGGACTTCGGCCTCTGCGTTGACCAGCACCTCGATCCGCCCCTCAGACGTGAATTTCACCGCGTTGGACAGGAGATTGCTGAACACCTGTCGAAGGCGCGTTTCATCGCCGTAACGCAGTCCCCCGACCCCGGGCGCCAACTCGAGCTCAAGCTTGAATTCGAGTCCCTTGTCCCGCGAGAGCGCGCCATAGAGCTCGCCAAGTTCGTCGGTGAAGGTCCTGAGATCGAACGTGATCGGCGACAGCTCCACCCGCCCCGCTTCGATCTTGGAAATATCGAGGACGTTGTTGATGATCTTCAACAGCGACTTGCCGGAATTCTGGATCGTCTCCAGCCGTCGCCTCTGCGTGCGCGACAACGGATCAGCCGACATGGCCTGCGCCATGCCCAGGACGCCGTTCAGCGGCGTGCGGATCTCGTGGGAGATGGTGGCGAGAAACTCCGACTTGGCGCGGTTCGCCGCCTGTTCGCCGCGGGCGAGCTCGATGGCCTTGCGATGCAGGTCCTCGTTGCGCCGCAACTCCTGATCCAGCTGGCGGTTCAGCGCCTCCGCGGCGATCAGCGCGCTGACGGACCGGTCGATGGCGCCGCGCATGACGATGGACATGCCGATGGCGGAGAATGCCGCAGCGACGCCGACATAGCGGTACTGCAGGCAGGTCGCCGCGTCCGTCTGGTTGGCGAAGAGCTCGAGCAGCAGGAGCGACGCGCCGATACAGGGAAAGGCGATCCGGCGGCTTGGGCTTGATCCTGCAAACAACAGGCACATCAGAACGAAGTAGACGAGCTTTGACGGCTCAAGATGCGCGGTCTGATACGCTGCGACATTGAGCAACATCTGGCCGTTCAAGAGGACTGCGAAGACTTCCAGAGTGCGGAATTCCGGAAGGCGGCGCCGCATCCAGAGGAAGGCTGCCAGACAGGACAGGCACGCGACGGCCGCGAGCCCGGTCAGCAAGACCAGTGCGCCCCCCTTCTCGTAGAAGGGGTGCGAAGCCGTGATGAGCGCATAGTAGGCCGCGCAGACGCCCAGGCAGCCCCGAATGATCGGCGCATAAGCGGACGCCATCGCTCGGTTTCCGGTACGGCTCAACTCTGGCGGCGAATGATTCAATAGAGCGCCTTCCTGGTTGAGAATAACCTAAGCAACACGCGTTTAATAATTATTACGCACCCCAAAATTGATCAAGCTCAACGCAATAAGAACTCAAAGTCAATTCGCGTTAATATTAATTGAAATACAAAATGCGCGACTTGAACTCAACGCGCCTGCCCCGCCGCCTCAGCGTCCACCCGGGTGATGTTGGTCACGCCGACAGCCTGCAGCGCCGCGACGAGCTCGTCGACCGTCGCCGCCACCTCGCCTTCGTCCCGCCCGCGGATGACGAGATTGGCGCCGTAGCCGTCCGCGGAGAAGAACGGATAGCTGCCAAGCGACAGGGACGGATGCGCCTTGGCCACAGTCTCGAGCGGCAGGGCGATGACCCCTTCCCCGAACCCGTCAACCCGCACCGTGCGCGCAATCACGACCTTGCCGCCCTTCAGCCGATGCCCGACATCCTGCAGCATGCCGCGCATGATCGAGGGCACGCCGGCAAGCACGAAGACGTTGCCGATCTGGAAGCCCGGAGGGCCGTTGACCGGATTGATGACCTTGGAGCCGCCCACGGGGATGCGCGCCATGCGCCGCCGCGCCGCGTTGGGCGGTTCGCCGAAGCGGGCGGTCATGGCGGCGACGATTTCCTCGTCCTCCTGAAGCTCCACCCCGAAGGCCTTTGCGACACAATCGGCCGTGATGTCGTCGTGCGTCGGGCCGATGCCCCCGGTCGTGACCACGTAGTTGTAGCGCGTGCGCAGGGCGTTGAGCGCCGCGACGATGTCGTCCTCGTTGTCGCCGATGACTCGCGCCTCAGCGAGGTCGACCCCGTAGGCGCCCAGATACTTGGCGATCGCGTTCAGGTTCACGTCCTGCGTCCGGCCCGACAGGATCTCGTCGCCGATCACCAGCACGGCGGCGGTGACGCGGTCTTCTTCTTGGCTCGCCATCGGGCGCATTCCCTCCTAAGGACGACAGACACTTTAGCCCACACGACTAGGCGGACCATGGACTTCGCGCAACCGCTGCGACGCGGCCAACTCCTGAAACGCTACAAGCGCTTCCTCGCCGACGTGCGATTTGACACCGGCGAGGAGACGGTGGCGCACGTGCCCAATCCTGGCGCCATGCTGGGCCTGTCGGCGCCGGGCTCGACCGTCTGGCTGTCCCACAACCCCTCGCCGACCCGAAAGCTTAGCTACACCCTCGAGATCGTGGAGGCGGACGGCGGCCTCGTCGGCGTCAACACCATGCATCCGAACCGGCTGGCGGCGGAGGCGCTGAAGGCGGGCGCGATCCCGGAGCTGACCGGCTATGACAAGGTGCGGGCGGAGGTCGCCTATGGCGAGAAGAGCCGGGTCGACTTTCTCTTGGACGCCGAGGGCCGCCCAAGGTGCTGGCTGGAGATCAAAAACGTCCATCTTCGCCGGAGCGACGGCTTGGCCGAGTTCCCGGACTGCGTCGCCGCGCGCTCCGCCCGCCATCTGCAGGAACTGTCCGCCCAGGTCGCCGCAGGAGACCGCGCCGTCGTGCTGTTCATCGTTCAACGAATGGATTGCGACCGCTTCACTCCGGCTGCCGACCTCGACCCCGGTTTTGCGAGGGCCTTTACCGAGGCGCAACAGTCCGGCGTGGAATTTCTGGCCTACGGTTGCAGTGTGACCCTGCAAAGGATTACAGTTAACGGTCGGTTGACTATAACTTAATCTGTACAGGCCCGACACGACCCAAGGATCCGACATGACTTTTGTGCAATCGGTCAATCGCGGCCTGTCGCGGATGTCCAACTTCTCCGACCGGGCCTCCCGATCGGAGTACTGGTGGTACATCCTGTTCCTGATTCTGGTGATGTATGCGGTGAGCGTCGTGCTCGGCTTCGGCTATGGCCTGACTGCGAGCGTCAATCTCAGCAATCACGATGTCAGGAGCCAACCCGGTTATGTGCTGGGCCTCGCCTTCGATGTCTTCATTCTCGTGACAACGCTGGCGGCCGGCGCGCGTCGCCTGCATGACACAGGGCGCAGCGGCTGGTGGTTGCTCCTGCACCTCACAATGATCGGCAGTCTTGTTCTGATCTACTGGTGGTGCCTTCCGGGGATGAAGAGCGCCAACGCCTACGGCCCGAACCCGCTCGAAGGCGAGGGCTGAGGCCCCCACTTACCTTGCGCCGCGGGACAGCTTATGTTGTCGCATGAGCGAAGGATTCCGGACACATGACTGAACTGTTCGACGCGCCGGTCCGCGACGGCGCCATCAAGCTGCACGGACCCGAAGGCTTTGAGGGCATGCGCCGCGCCGGACGGCTGGCGGCGGACTGCCTCGACATGCTCACGCCGCATGTGCTTCCGGGCGTCACCACCGCCTTTCTCGACGATCTGGCCCGCCAGTTCATCATCGACAACAGCGCCCTGCCCGCCTGCCTCGGCTATCGCGGCTATCGCCACACCATCTGCACCTCGATCAACCACGTCGTCTGCCATGGCATTCCGGGGCAGCGAGCCTTACGCGAAGGCGACATCGTCAATGTCGACGTGACCGTGATCGTCGACGGCTGGCATGGCGACACCAGCCGGATGTATGGCGTCGGCAAGGTCTCGCCCCGCGCCAAGCGCCTCGTCGAGATCACCTATGAAGGCCTCGCCCGCGGACTTGCGGCCGTGAAGCCGGGCGCCCGCTTCGGCGACATCGGCCACGCGATCCAGAGCTATGTCGAGGCGCAGCGCTGCTCCGTCGTGGCGGACTTCTGCGGCCACGGCGTCGGCAAGGTGTTCCACGACGCGCCCAACGTCATGCATTTCGGCCGCCCCGGCACGGGGGAGATGCTGAAGCCCGGCATGTTCTTCACCATCGAGCCGATGATCAATCTCGGCCGCAAGGACGTGAAGGTGCTCGCGGACGGCTGGACCGCGGTCACACGGGACAAGTCCCTGTCCGCGCAGTGCGAACACAGCATCGGCGTGACGGAGACAGGCGTCGAGATCTTCACCGCTTCAGTCACCGGCCAGTTCCAGCCGCCCATCGAAACCTGATCGCGGCGCCACCTGGACGGGTGGAGACATCTTGCTTCCCCCACTCCAGACCGTGCACCATCGCTGGCATGCCGACTGCGCACGATGCGACTCCGCCGGACATTGCATCCTCCCATCAGGAGGGGCATCGCCAGCGGCTGCGTGAGCGAGCCCGGAATGCGGGTCTCGCCGCCCTTCCGGACTATGAGCTGCTTGAGCTCTATCTCTTCCGCACCCTGCCCCGCGGCGATGTGAAGCCACTGGCCAAGGCGCTGATCGCCCGCTTCGGCACGCTGCCGGGGGTCCTGGGCGCGCCGGAGCGGGAGCTGACCCAGTGCCCGGGGCTCGGTCAGGCCACAGCCGCCGACCTCAAGCTGGTCCACGAATTCGCCGTCCGCTCCACTCGCGCCGAGGCGATGAGACGCCCAGTGATCTCATCCTGGTCGGCGCTCATGTCCTATGTCCGCGTCACACTGGCGGAGGAGCGGCGCGAGCAGTTCCGCGTCATCTTCCTCGACCGGAAGAACCAGCTCATGTGCGACGAGCTGATGGGTCAGGGCACGGTGGACCAGGCGCCCGTCTATCCCCGCGAGATCCTTCGCCGAGCGCTGGAGCTGTCCTCGTCCTCCATCATCCTCGTGCACAACCACCCCTCCGGCGATCCCACCCCGTCTCAGGCGGACATCACCATCACCCGCGAGATCATCGACGCCGCGCGCCCGCTGAAGATCACGGTTCACGATCATCTCGTGGTTGGAAGGCACGGCGTTGCGAGCTTCAAGGCCCTTGGGCTGATCTGACGCGGGGCGCCGATCACGCGCCGTCTCGCCAGCGTCGCATCATCGTGCGAAAAGCAAACGCCCATTCTGGGGGAGATCGTCATGCTGCGCCTGCTCATCGTCACCTGCCTCGCCATCTTTGCCCTGTTCAGCGTCGGCGCTGCGACCGCCGCCCCGGTCCTGATGATCTCCATTGACGGGCTTCGACCGGCGGATGTCATCGAGGCGGATGCGCGGGGCCTGAAGGTCCCGACCTTGAGGGCTCTGGCGCGTGAAGGCGCCTATGCGACCACGGTCCATGGCGTGCTGCCGACCCTCACCTATCCTAGCCACACGACACTGATCACCGGCGTCTGGCCCTCCCGGCACGGGATCGCCAACAACCTGACCTTCGACCCCTTCAACAAAAACCAGACCGGCTGGTACTGGTACGCCGAGGACATCAAGGTCCCGACCCTGTGGGACGCAGCGCACGCCAAGGGCCTGAAGGTCGCCAATGTCCACTGGCCGGTCAGCGTCGGCGCGCGGGCCATCGACCTCAACCTGCCC
>CAIUZX010000193.1 GCA_903903715.1 uncultured Caulobacterales bacterium | reverse complement strand
GACCACGGCCCTGACCTCCTCGCGGATGCGCTGCGCTGTCTGAGGATGCGCCGCCAGCACGTAAGCCGCCCAGGTCAGGCCGACGGAGGTCGTCTCGTGGCCGGCGAGGATGAAGCCCATGATGTTATCGGCGATCAGCGCATCGTCCATCGTCTGGCCGGTCTCCGGGTCCTTAGCGGCGAGCAGCAGGTCAACCAGATCCCCGCGGGCGGGCAGCGACCGGCGCGCCGTCACCATCCTGCGGATGTCGGCCAGCAGCGGCGCCCGCAGCTTTGAGTACACGTCCGGTCGGTGGGCGTGATAGGCGTCCGGCATGAACATATAGCTCAGGCGGATGCGGCCGATATCGCGGAAGAAGGCCGCGATCCTGGCCTTCATCTGGTCGCGATCAAAGTATTCGCCCCCGGACAGCATGGTGTCGACAATGATGTCGAAGGTCAGGCGAGTGATGGCAGGCTCCAGATCAATAGGCGCCTTCGCACTCGTCTTGATCCACTCCGTCACCGCCCGCTCCGTCGCCGCGACGATCAAGGGCGTCAGCTCGGACACCGTGGCGGGGCGAAAGGCGGTCGCGCTGGCGTGACGCTGCCAGCGCCAGGACGCCCCCTCGGCGGTCAACACGCCCTTGCCCCAGGCGGCCCGAAACATGCGCTTGAACAGAGACCCTTGCGGAAAATCCTCCGCCTCATCGAGGAAGATCCGGCGGAGCGCCTCGGGCTGGGTGATCAGCACCGGCGTCGTCGGCGCGGGGCGCCAGACGTCCTCGTAGAAGACCTTGCGCGACCAGCCGCGGATCTGATTGCCGGGCGAGCGCGCGGCGAGGACCAGCACATGCGGGTCGACATCGGGAGGAATGATGGCGGGCGGCGTCCAGAGACCGTCCTGGGAGGGCGCCTGCAGCTTCATGGGACGACGTCCGTCTACCCGGCCTGCCTGTCTTGGCCGCCGGTGGATAGCACGCGCCCATTGACCCGCCTAGCTCGCGCGAAGCGTGCGCCGCAGACCCACATTCTCTCCACATTCCGTGTCGAAATTGGGTATTGCGGAGGCTTGGTCCGCGAATGTTCGGAGGAAGACCGTGGAGTATCTCAGCCTTGCACGCTTGACGCCTCAGACCCTGGCGGTCGTGTCCATGCTGGCCCTCGCCGGATGCGGCGGCGGCGGATCCTCCAGCGGTTCCAGCACCACTGTCTCCACATCCTCCGTGCCCGGCGCGCCGACGATCGGAACCGCGACCGCAGGCGACGGCAGCGCGTCAATCAGCTTCACCGCGCCCTCAACGACGGGATCATCCGCGATCACGTCCTACACCGCGACCTGCACGGCCAGCAGCGCCTCGATCACGGGTTCCGGATCGTCGAGCCCGATTACCGTCAGCGGACTGACCAACGGCGTCTCCTATAGCTGCTCGGTCACGGCCACAAACTCGGTCGGGACGAGCGCCGCGTCTTCCACCGTCAGCGTCACGCCGGCGGCGGCGTCGGGCGGCGGTACAACAACAACCGGCGCCGTCGACTGCCCATACACAGGGTCGTACACCGGCTCCTACTCGTCCGCCGGGACGCTGACGGCGACCTGGAACTGGACCTGTTCCAGCTCGCGCCGGAGCCTGACGGGCAACGGCCTGCCCAACCACGCCGTCGGCACCTTCCCCAATACCGGCAATCCAAACACGATCAGCGCCCAGACGGTCTCCGCCTCGATGACACTGACGCCGTCCAAGGCCTCAGCCAATGTCTCGCCGGGCATGACCACGATCGCCTACGCCCTCAACAGCGTGAAGTTCGATCCTGGCACCGCAGGGACCTGCCCCTCGACGGCGACGTCCGCCTCGAACTGCAACCTCGCCAACGGGACCGACACATGGCGTCTGGAGGCGCTTGGCCCCAACGACGGGACGCGGGTCTTCGACTTCGGCACGGACAGCAACAACGCGCACGTCCAGCCGACCGGCGTATATCACTATCACGGCATGCCGGAGGGCCTGCTGACCAACGCGGGTGCGTCGTCCTCGAACAAGAAGATGGTTCTCGTCGGATGGGCGGCGGACGGTTATCCGGTCTATGCCCGCTATTGCTATTCGTCAGCTTCGGATGCGACCAGCGCGCTGAAGGTCTGCACTGGCAGCTACAAACTGGTCTCGACCGCAGCGTCAGGTCGTCCGTCCACGTCCTGGGCGCCGCTGGGTTGGTTCACGCAGGACTGGACCTATTCGTCAGGATCCGGAGATCTCGACGACTGCAACGGCCGCACCGGTGTGACGCCTGAGTTTCCGAACGGGATCTACTACTACGTGGTCACCGACACTTATCCGTATTACGGCCGCTGCCTGAAGGGGAACATCAACTGAGACGGCGTTTGCGCCACCTGATTGAGAGCGCGCCGGGCATGAAGCGGATCGCATTCATCATCCTTATGCTGACGGTTTTGGGTTTTGGGCAAGGCGCGTCTGCGCATCTTCTGCCCGCCCAGAACGCGACACTCAACCTGATCGGCAAGCGCGCCTATCTGGTGGTGTCGGTTCCGGTGTCCGCGTTGTCGGGGGTTGATGACAACAGTGACGGCCTTCTGTCGGGGGAGGAGCTTGACCGGCACAAGGCCGAGATCGGCCGTCAGGTCTCCGCCCGGTTCCAAGCGTCGTCTCCGGACGGAACGGCCAAGCCGGGGTTCGTCTGGGTGGTCAATCCGCAGACTGACGCGGCCAGCCCGCCGCCGACGCCCTATCTGGTCGTGCTGTCGGGCGTCGAGTTCGCGAAGCCGCCGACGACCGTCACGGTGCGGACGGACCTGTTCGGACGGGCGGTGGGCGAGGGCTTGATGACGCTGCGCGCCCGGTCGGGAACGAAGGTCGAGATCGGCGTTCTGAATGCACAGTCCACGTCTCACGTGTTCTTCCGCGGGCCGTTTTCGATCCTGATCGACTTCGTCCGTGTCGGCGTCGAGCACATCCTGACGGGCCCGGATCACCTCCTGTTCCTATTGACAGTCGTCGTGGCGGGGTTGAGCTGGCGCTACTGGGCGAGCGTGATCACCGCCTTCACCGTGGCCCACTCCATCACCCTCAGCCTCGCCGTCTTCGGCGTCCTCGCCGCGCCGTCGTCCCTGGTGGAGCCCGCCATCGCCGCCAGTATCGTGCTGATGGGGGCGGACAATCTCATCCGAAAGCGCAATGTGGGTCGCGAACGGGTGCTGCTGGTGTTCGCCTGCGGGCTGCTGCACGGCCTCGGATTCGCCTCGGCGCTCGGGGAAATCGGCGTAAGCCACGGGGCCAGGATCGCCAGTCTGGCGGGGTTCAATATCGGCGTGGAGCTGGGGCAGGCGGCGTTCGTGGCGGCAGTGCTCGTTGTCGGCGAGCTCCTGCGCCGTGCGCTCGGACAGAAGGCCTTCGCCGCCTGGCCGACGGTCGTCTCTGCGGTGGCGGTGATCGCAGGCGCGATCCTGTTCATTCAGCGCTTGCCGATCCGCGTCTAGACGTCCCAGCGATAGCCCATGCCGTAGACCGACGCGACGCAGGTCGCGTCCGGATCGATCGCCTGGATTTTCCGGCGGATGTTCTTGATGTGGCTGTCGATGGCCCGGTCGCTGACGTCCCGATAGCCGACGCTCATCTGATCAAGCAGCTGATCCCTCGTGAAGGTGCGGCCGGGCTGCTTCATCAGCGCCGCCAGGATCTGGTATTCGGATGGGGAAAGGGACAGCCATTGCCCCTTCCACGCCGCGCGCGTCCGGTGCGTGTCGAGGGCAAAGAGCGGCGTCTCGGTCTCGACGCCGAAGCGGCCTTCGGCGCGGCGAATCAGAGCCGCCACCCGCGCCATCACCTCCTTCGCCGAAAAGGGTTTGCACACATAATCGTCCGCCCCTGCGCCGAGCCCCGTGATCCGGTCCCGCTCCTCGATCCTGGCGGTCACCATCAGAACGGGGGCGGTGCAGAACTCCCTGAGTTTCCTGCACACCGCGACGCCGTCCATGCCGGGCAGCATGAGGTCGAGGATGACAAGGTCCGGCGGGGCTTCCTTGGCGGCGTCCAGAGCGGGCGGTCCGCTGCGGAACGTCTCCGCCTGGTAGCCGGCGTCAATCAGATAGTCCCGCAGCACCGCGCTGATCTTCGGATCGTCCTCCACAACGAAAACGCGCCTTTGTCCGCCGTCACCGGTCATGCAGGCCTCGCGTGTCTTGGCAGGTCGAGGGTGATGGCGAGGCCGCCGAGGGCTGAGGCGGCCGCATGGATCGTCCCGCCGTGTGCGCGCACAATCGCTTCGCAGACGGAAAGTCCGAGGCCGCTGCCGCCGCTCAGGCGACTGCGATGGGCGTCGCCGCGATAGAGGGGCTCGAACAGGCGCGGCAGGTCCTCGGGAGACGGACAAGGCGCGCTGTCCTCGATCCGGATGCGGATCCGGTCGCCTTGCACGGCGAGGCTGACCTGCGCCTCGCCCGGCGCGTCGGTATAGCGCAGGCTGTTGGTCAGGAGGTTGGCCAGCACCTGATCGATGCGTGCGCTGTCCCAATGCACCGGCAGGTCCGTCTCAGCGGCGACCAGCGTCAGACGCAGCCCCTTCGCTTCCGCCGGGCCGGCGAACCGGCCGACAGCCACGCGACATATGGCGTTCGCATCGGCGGCCTCGAACCGGCAGATCGGTCCGTCGAGGTCGGAGACCGCAAGAACGTGCAAGTCGTCGATAATGGCGTTGAGGCGCAGCGCCTCCTCGTTCACGGAGACCAGGGCGGCCTTGGACACGGGTCGGACGTTGTCGAGCATGGCGTCGATCTCTCCGCGCAGGGCGGTCAACGGAGTGCGCAGCTCGTGCGACACTTCGGCGAGCCACCGCCTTCGAGCCGACTCCAGTCTTTGCAAGGCGCGCGTCATCGCGTTGATGTTGCGGATGGTGTCCACGACCTCGATGGCCCCGCCTTCGTTGAGGGTCACCGAAAGATCGCCGCTCGCCACCGCGCGGGTCGCCGCCCGGATGTCTTCCAGCCGCCGTGTCGCTACGCGCGCGATCAACCAGGCGGGGAGGGTGCACAGCACCAGGATGATCGCGCCGATGACCGCCGCCGTCTGGGACTGGATGGCGAGGAAGCGACTGTCGACGCCGGACGGCGCCCGCCGCCTTGGCAGCACCTCGATACGGCCGACGACCTCCCCGCGTTGTTTGATCGGTTGGGACAGCACCTTGGGCTTAAGGCCGGGCGCCGCGCGTGGGGGTGGGCCCATGACCTGTCGGCCCTGCGCGTCGTACACCAGGACACGCGCGCTGAACGTGTCCGGGGGACCGACGCCAGCCGGCGGAGCGACGGTCGGACCCTCAGAGGAACCCCGCGCATCCATTGGGGGAGGCGGACCGCCGCCGGTGGCCCAGGGCGGCGGCCGGTCGCCCGCGAAGGGCGGCGGACCGATGGGCGGGCGCGCCCTGTGCTCGAACTCGGCGTTGAATCCTGACTGGAGCACAGCGTCCCGCAGCCGTTCGTCGACGTCTTCCGGCCTCGTTCCGCCGGGATCCGCTGCGAGATTGGCGTCGATGACCGCCACCAGCCGGGCGAGATCCTCCCCGTCCCTCGCCGTAAGATATTCGCCGAAACCCCGCTGCAGGCTCACGCTGAAGGCGAGCGCCATGGCCAGTTCCGCCGCAACGGCGATCAGCACGATCACGCCAAAGGCTTGATGGACCAGTTTCAGACGCATGCGCTCAACGACATTCCCGTGACCGACCCGCCAGCTTGACGCCCCGAATGAGGACAAAGTTTGGAGGTTCGTCCCTAATCAGACTGTTCTGAAAACCCGCCCATAGTCTGTCCATAATCCTCCACTAGAAGTGACTAATGAATGAGGGGCGAGGCCGTCCCGGAGCATTTGAGACGGGCGAGACTTGGAGAGGTGAAGATGCGATTTCCCGGAAGCATGATCTTGATCATCTCCTGCGCCATGGCGCTCGCGGCCGCCGCCGCGGCCCAGCCCGCGGGCGGACCGCCCGGCCCTGGCGGCCCGCCGCCCAAGCCGCCGAAGGAGGCCCAGGACGCCTGTATCGGCAAGGCGGCCAAGGCGGTCTGTACGGTCAAGGTGAAGCCGCCGGTTGCGGGCAAGTGCCTCGCGCCTCCCGGCCTGCCCCTGGCCTGCATTCCCAACGACGCGCCGCGCCCGCCCGACGGCGCTGGGCCGCCGCCGCCGCGCTCCTGACAAGGCCCGCGCCAAAGCGCTAGGCAGGCGCCTTCGCCGTGATCCTGGCCATCACCCGATTCATCGGGTTCATCAGCACAAGCACGGCGACGCCGCAGGCCGCGGCGAAGCCCGCGTGGAGAGCCCAGAACTGCCAGTTCGGGATCACGCCGTAGAACTTACCCAACGATCCGCTGATCGTCGCACCGACAAAGACCGAGAAGTAATAGGCGGATATCCCGGTCGCCTTGACGCTCCGCGGCGCGAGTCGGGCGACGAGGGCGATGATGGAAGGCGCGATATACAGCCAGCCTATCGCCGACAGGATGTGAAAGCTCAACGCCCAGGCGACGGCCACTTTACCGCCGCCGGCGGAGAGTTCGCCGAGGGACAGTAGGAACTCGGCGCCTGCAAAGCCGAGGGCGCCCCAGAAGATCTTGGTCAGGTCCGCTGGCGCAGAGCCGCGCGCCTGTTGCTGGGCCCACAGCCAGATGACGACAGGGCCGAAGACGATGGTGCCGAGACTGTCGACGGATTGGAACCAGGTTACCGGCATGTCGAGGCCGAAGATGTGGCGGTCGACCCGGTCGCGCACCCAGACGGGATAGGCGCTCCAGATCTGTGACTGCGCGACCCAGAACAGCGACGCCGCCATGGCCAGCGCGATCATGAGCGCAATCCGCGCGCCGTCGCCGCGCTCCAACGGAATGACGGTGCGGGACACGCGGCGCAGCGGCGCGTCCGGCAGGCTGCGGCCGGCGGCGAGATAGACGCCCAGTCCGATGAGCACGACGACCGCCGCGACGCCGAAGCCGTAGTGCCAGCCATAGAGTTCGCCGAGCGTGCCGCAGACCAGCGGCGACACGACCGCACCGATGTTCGAGGAGAGCAGGAAGATCGAAAAGCCCTCGTCACTCCGGCTGTCGCCCTCGGCGTAGAGGCCGCTGACCTGCGCGGCGACATTGCCCTTCAACAAGGCGCTGCCGGTTAAAAGGGTGAAGAGGGCGAACAGGAAGGTCTGCTCGAACGCCATCAGGAGGTGCCCGATCGACATCACCACCAGCCCTGCGATCACCGTCCGTCGTCTCCCGAGGAGCTGGTCCCCGACATAGCCTCCAAGCAGGGGCAGGAGATAGACGAGGCCGCTGTACAGGCCGAAGATCTGCAGCGCGAGGGCCTGCAGGGTCAGCGGGCCGAACACCGCCTCCATACCGGTGCGAAATCCCGTAAAGCCGATCACATGGTCGATGACACCGGGCCTGAACAGGCGGCCGGTCATATAGAGCACGAGCAGCGCCTGCATCCCGAAGTAGGAGAAGCGCTCAAACCCCTCCATCGCCGTCAGATATTTCAGCCCTAGGGGGTGGCCCAAGAAGGAGCGGTCGGGCGCGTTGTTCGGCGATGTCGGGGAACGGTTCTGCATGAGCGATTACAGCTTCACGCCAAGACGCGGCGCGATCCAGGTCATCGACAGATAGAGAAGAATCGTCAGGATACAGCCGCAGCTCAGGGCCGCCCAGAACGGCGCGCCTCGTCGCAGCAAGGCCGGCATCACCAGGAACATCGGCAGGGACGGCAGGACGTACCAGAACGTCGCTTCCGCGTGCGCCGCCATGTTGGCCGGGTCCGGCCGGTCCCGCCAAAGCCAAAGCATCCCGATGACGGAGACCAGGGGTAGGGACGCGATCAGCGCGCCGACCCCCGGCCAGCGCTTGGCGGTCTCCGAGATCAGGGCGATCAGCACGCCCGAGATCGCCGCCTTCACCCAGAAATAGATCAAACTACGCCTCCGGACTGCAGGACCGTCTTTGCGGTTGGCCCGCCCCGTCGATCTGTTGAGACTATGCTGGCCGGGTCCGACGGATGCAAACCCTTACCTTATCTGCTTTCGAAGGCGATCGAGCAGCGCCGGTATTTCGAGCGGCGCGATGGAAAATCTTGAAATTCAACCGCTTGTTCTTGAGGGGACAGCGGTTATCATGCACGTCCGGAATATGTTGGGGCTGGGACAGGAATTCTTCGAATGATCGCCACTGCGCCGGAGGCTGCGACACTCGCCTATCTCTCGCAGATGTCGCCTCAAGCCCTCGCCAAGGCCATCGCCTATACGCACGGCAAGGAGTGGCTGCTCCTGGGCGGATGGGTTGTCACAATGGTCACCACCTGGCTGATCGTGCGGTCCGGCCTGCTTAATCGGGTGAATGACAGTCTGCAAAAGGGGCGGGCGCGACCATTGCTGACGTCGCTTCTGGTCGGTCTGTGCTATTTTGTCGTCAGCTCGATCCTGGAGATGCCCTGGACCATCTATTCCGACTGGTGGTTCGAGATGTCCTTCGGCATGACCAGCCAAACGCTGGGCGGCTGGTTCGTGGACGGTCTCAAGACTGGCTGGTTCGGTCTGCTCATGGGCTCCATGTTCGTCCTGTTGCTGTACGGCTTCCTGCGACGGGCGAGGTCCGTCTGGTGGGTTTGGGCGTCGGGTCTCGTGGTGCTGCTTCTGGCGTTCGGGCTGGTCGTGGCGCCGGTCGCGATTGCACCGCTTCTGAACACCTACAAGCCTGCGCCCGCCGGCGCTGTGCGCGATGAGGTGGTGCGGCTGGGACGGGCGACCGGAACGCCGACGGATAAGATCTTCGTTTTCAACGGCTCCAAACAATCGAACCGCTACACCGCCAATGTCAGTGGTCTGGGCGGATCCGCCCGTGTCGCGATGAGCGATGTCATGTTCCAGAAGGGTGCGGACATCGCCGAGGTTCGCGGCGTGGTCGGGCACGAGATGGGGCACTACGTCCACCAGCACATCTTTGTTCAGTTGGGCATATTCTCCGTCCTTTCGATGGCGCTGTTCTTCTTGGTGGACCGACTGTTTCCCACCTTCGTCAGACTGTTCGGCGCCCGCGTAACCGGGATCGAGGATCCGGCGGGTCTGCCGATCCTGTTCGCCATCATCGGGACGCTCTCCCTCATCGCCCTGCCGGTCACCAACACGATTTCGAGAGAGATCGAATCCGACGCCGATCGGTTCTCGCTCGAGCATGCGCACGAACCGGACGGTCTGGCCAAGGCGCTCGTCAAGACAGCCGATTACAGGGCGCCGACTCCGTCTGAACTTGAGGAGTTCATCTTCTACGATCACCCCAGTGTCGGGCGTCGCGTCCGGCGGGCGATGGCGTGGAAGGCGGCGCACCCCGATCTGCTCGGCAAGACGTCTTCGCCCTGACCAGACGCCCCCCATTGACGAGATGACGTCGGGCTGGCCTCACACTTTCATCTCACTTAGGCCTCACGCAAACTTTCGCGCCTTTGGTCAGTATCGCACAATTGTGAATGCCAGGATTGAGTTTCAGAAATTGAGATTGAGTGAGGCCAAATTTATTCTCAATAGACGCGCAAGTATCTCCCATTTTAACAATATATTTCTCTGTACATTTGGGCGATGTGGTCAAATTGCTAGAGCAAGCTGTGATAAATGCCGTTAATATCAAGAGTTTAAGGGTAATTTTCATGCTGACAT
>CAIUZX010000192.1 GCA_903903715.1 uncultured Caulobacterales bacterium | reverse complement strand
CGTCGTTCCCTGGCGCGTCGTTCCGAGCCGCCGAGGCGCTCAGATTGGCGCCCAGGCCTGTGCCGAACGAAGCGATCATCCAAACCGCGAGGATCGACGGGCAGGCGGCGACCCGCCTCGTCCCGGCGCTGCAGCCTGCCGCATCTGCTTCCGCGGACGACACAGAGCTGCCCCTGTCGCGTTTCCTGGGCCCGTCATTTCAAGCGTCGGCAAACCTGAAGGACAGTTTCCGTGTCAGGGCCGCCTACAAAAGCGAAGCGCTCCTGAGGTCGGCGTCATGGAACGGGGTCGTGCTCCGGACGGTCGAACCGCGGCTTGACCAGTGGGTCGCCGATCCAGGCCCGCCAGATGCAGCCCCCTATGTCACAGTCCCCACCGCGACGCCCGTCAGCGCCCTTCCCATCGCAACCGCCCGTGCGTCGCCATTGCTCGATGTGCGTTCGGGACTCATCGGCCCTTTGCTGATCGCACAGTCCGTGATCGCAGCGGATGTTCCAGATCGAACGTTCCAGTCCGCCTCAGCGCTCCGGTCGGTTCTGCAATTGGCTGCGCCTGAAGCGGTGTTCGCGAGCAAACGTGATGTCCCGCCAGGCCGCGAGGAGTTGACGCTTCCGCCGGCCGTGGAGATGGCGACGGCGACGAGCTCTGACGTCGCCCCGGTCATGCTCATGGCGATGATCTCACCGTCGCCGCCCCCTGTCGAACCGGGCGCCGAGACGGACCTGCGATCGTCCGGTCCGCGCAGTTCGGCGAACGTGTCGGCGCCGGACCCCCTGTGGCTGCGCAAGGAGAACGCCGCAGCCAAGCCGCTGGCCGTGGCCACGGCGCCGGAAAAGCCGGCCCCGTCCCGGGCGGAGGCGGCGATGATCGATTCCCTCGTCAGCTGGGCGGAGCGACAGACCAGTACAGACACGTCGGACAAGGACGCTGTGTCCGGGGGCGAGGTTGTGGTCTTCGAGCTGGGCTCTCCTTCCCGTCGACTGGAGCCGCGCCCGGCCGATCCCGTCATGACGGCGCTGCCGAAATCGCCGCGGGATCTTCGCGAGCAGTTGAAGCGGCCGGAGCCGGCAGGACTTGGCCGGGTGGAGACAGCCGCAGCGGAGGTGAAGCCCCGTCTGCCAGACCCCAGTCTGCTCGAGCTCGTTTCGCTAGCGGACAAGGCCTACGTGAAGCCGGAACTCGGCATGGCCATCCTGCCGCTGGCGCCATTGGACGCCGGCGCGCCAGACGATGCGCGCGACACGATCGACACCATCACCCTGGGCGACCTCGTTTCTCGCGCCAACTATCACAGCGAGGATGTTCGCGCCGATCGTGAGGGTGAGCGGTCCAGTCGTCTTGCCGCAAACAGCGCGTTGTCCCAGCTGGGTCCGCGCTTTGACGCCCGGTACTCCAAGGGCCATGAGCATTCGTTCACCTCAGTGGGCGCAACGCCGATCGACAAGCCCGGTCACGTGCGCGCCGACGGTTCCACTGTCATTGTTCAGCCCCTGTTTGACGCAGTCTCCATCGCAGGCGTGGCCCGGGATCAGCAGTTGGCGCGAGGCGCCCAATCCCGCCGGCGATCGACCCAGGTCAATGTCTCGTTCGAAGCTGTCACTAACTACTTCGACATGCTCGCCGCCCGTCTGGCGCTCGACCTCGCGCTCAAGCACCAGACGCAGATGAACAAGCTTCTGGATTACATGGCCAAGCGCGCGCAGCTCGGCGGCGCCAGCGAAGCCGACTTCGAGCGGGTTCGGGCCGTCACGCTTTCCGCCAAGCGCGCCGTGATCGATGCGCGGGGCGAGCTCGACGCCGCCCTCTCCGCGATGCAGCGGATCTCCGGGGTGACGGCGGTTCAGATCGCTGTGCCTGACAAGCTCTACCTGGACATCCCGGAGGACGCCGACGCAGCTTTTTCGCAGATGGTTCGACGCAATCCGGAACTCAAGTCCGCGTTTTTGCAGATCAAGGCGGCTCACGAAGACGCGGTCGCCGCCGCCGCCCGCGCAGCGCCCAAGGTCAATCTGGAAATGGGGCGGTACCAGTCGCAGAATGCAAGCGGCGCGCATGGCACGACCGTCGATAGTCGTTTGATGATCGTGGGCTCCGTCAGCCTGGGCGCCGGCACGGAAGCGCTCCAGGCGATGTCGCAAAGCGCCCACGTCTCTGAACTGAAGCATCGCTACGCCTCCGCCCTGCGCGCCGCGAAGGAGCGCTTGAGAACGATTTACCTTAGCCGCCAGAATATCAGCGATCAGCGGGCGGTGGCCTGGCAGGAATTTGCCTCCAACACCAAGGTAGCGGACGCGTTTGATGAGCAGCTTTTCAGCGCGAACAGGTCGCTGATCGATGTTCTGGACACGTATCAAAAATTCTATCAGTCCAAACTGAATATCGTCCGTATTTCTGTAAATCAGATGAAAATCGGATACCAGATTAAGCAAATCATTGGGGATTTGAGTCAAGACAACGCTGGGGACGAAGTCGCGGATGTTGCTTCTGTAGGGGGTAGGTAATGGCGGGGGAAAATGGCAATTACTGGCCAGGGTTCGTAGACGCGCTGTCGAATATGGTTATGGCCATGATCTTCGTGGTGATGACCTTTGTCGTGGTGGTGTTCAACGCGATGCAGAACAATGCCAAGGCCCTGGAATCCAAGGTCAAGGCCCAGACCCAGGTCATTGTCAGCGATAAGAAGACAATCTCGGAATTACTTATAGAAAACAAGATCTTGAAAAACTCCAGCGCGGCTGACGGCAAGTGCGCAACGCCGATTACGGCCGCTGCGAGCAAGGTGGACTCGGTGATGACCGATCCGCCCTCGATCGTGACCGACGAGAAATTTGCATCCACCTCGACGTCGACCGGACCTTCTCCCATGGTCGTCTCCGGGACCAAGGACTACATCACCGTGACCTACATGAACGGCGCGGTCGCCCTGAACACGATTGCGAAGACGGTTCTGGACCGGACACTGGCCCCGATCGTCGCCACCGCCGCGACGGAGAAGGCCGACATCGTTTCGGAAATCGGCGGCGCCAACGGCGCGACCGATGCACAGCGCCTCGCTTATTTCCGCAGCCTTGAGCTCCGCAACTATCTGCTTTCCAAGGGCTGGAAGGCGAAGAACATCTCGGTTCGTCTTGTGCCGCGCGCCAAGGATGATGGTGCGCCCAAGGCCTATGTCCGGCTGGCCTCGCAATGATGAAACGCTTCTGGGACTGGCTGCGCGAGCCGCACGAGGCGGACACGGGGCTGTTCGCGTGGGTGGACGTCCGCACGGCGCGCACGCCGCGCGTTTTTCTCGCCTCCCTGTCGGCGCTCGCGGTGTTCATTCTGATATGGTCCTGCGTCGCCGACTTTGACCGGGTCGTGCGCGGTGTCGGCCGCGTGGTGCCGACCGAAAACACGCAGATCGTGCAGCACCTTGAAGGCGGCATCGTTTCGGAGATCGTCGCGAGTGAGGGCCAGCTGGTG
>CAIUZX010000191.1 GCA_903903715.1 uncultured Caulobacterales bacterium | reverse complement strand
GCTCCAGCCACGCTGCGGCGACGGAGGCGATCTCGGGATAGAGCACGACGTTGAAGTCGGCGTCGCCCAGGCGGGTCAGGTCGGCGGGGCTCGCGCCCAGCGGCGCTGTGACATTGACCTCGACGCCGATCAGCTCGAGCAACCTGGTGATTTCGACCACATCATCGCGGTGGCGAAAGCCGAGCGCGGTGGGGCCAAGGATGTTGCAGCGCGGCTTTCCGGCGGGGCGGTCATGCGGCTCTGACCGGCGGGCGAAGGTCTTGACCAGTTGATAGAAGGTCTCGCCTGCGCCCCAGTTCTCCTTCTTCTGGTAGGAGGGCAGCTCCAGCGCCACGACCGGCACCGGCAGGCCAAGGGTCGAGGCAAGGCCGCCGGGATCGTCCTGGATCAGCTCCGCCGTGCAGGAGGCGCCGACGAGCATCGCCTGCGGCTGGAACCGCGTGAAGGCGTCCCGCGCTGCGGTCTTGAAGAGGTCGGCGGTGTCCCCGCCGAGATCGCGGGCCTGGAAAGTGGTGTAGGTCACCGGCGGGCGGGCGCCGCGCCGCTCGATCATCGTGAACAGGAGGTCGGCGTAGGTGTCGCCCTGCGGCGCATGCAAAAGAGAGTGCACGCCGGTCATGGCGGTGGCGACGCGCATCGCCCCCACGTGGGGCGGTCCTTCGTATGTCCAGACCGCGAGCTTCATCGGTCAGAACCTCAGCTTGGCGCGACGGGCCAGAGGCCGCGCGAACAGGTTGGCGAGGTCCCCGGCCTGGTCGAAGCCGTGGATCGGGGAGAAGACGAGCTCGATCGACCACTTGGTGGCGAGGCCTTCGGCTTCGAGCGGATTGGCGAGGCCAAGGCCGCAGACCGTCAGATCCGGCCGCGCGGCGCGGCAGCGGTCGAGCTGCAGATCGACGTCCTGCCCCTCAGACACCGTCACGCCCGCGGGCAGGCGGTCGATCTCCGCGCCGACGAGGTCGCGGTTGAGATAGGGCGTGCCGACCTCGATGGGACGCATGCCGAGCTCTTCATAGGCGAAGCGGGCCAGCGACGGCTCGAGCTGCGAATCCGGGAAGAAGAAGATCGATTTGCCTTCGAGCGCCCGGCGGTGCGGCGCGAGGGCCCGCTGGGCCCGGGCTTGAGCTGGCTGAACCACCGCTTCGAAGGTCGCATTATCGACGCCAAACGCGGTCGCGGCGGCTCGGAGCCAGTCCGTCGTGCCTTGCGAGCCGAAGGGGAACGGCGCGCGCAGGGGCCTTGCGCCCATATCCTCAAGCCGCTGCGAGGTTTCGGTCAGGAACGGCTGGGTCAGCAGGAAACGCATGCCAGGGCCGATGGCCGGAATCTCGCCCGCACGCCTTGGCGGGAAGAAGGCGACGTCCTTGATTCCCATGGCGGTGAACAGGCGGCGGAACTGGTCCTCCACAATATCGGGCAGGACGCCGACCACGAGGAGTTGCTCGCCCGCAGCCGCGGGCGCAGGCGGCGCCTGTTCCAACAGGGAGGCAAGACACGCGTCCTCCCCTTGCGTGAAGGTCGTTTCGATCCCGCTGCCGGAATAGTTCAGCACCGAAAGGCCCGGGCCGTGGCGGCGCGACAGGCGCTGAGCGGCGCGGGAAAGGTCGAGCTTGATCACCTCAGACGGGCAGGACCCGACAAGGAACAGCATCTTGATATTGGGACGCCGGGCCAGCAGCTCATCGACCACGCGGTCGAGCTCGTCATTGGCGTCGGCCATACCGGCGAGATCGCGCTCCTCCATGATGGCGGTGGCGAATCTCGGCTCGGCGAAGACCATCACGCCGGCGGCGGACTGGATCAAATGCGCGCAGGTGCGGGAGCCGACGACCAGAAAGAAGGCGTCCTGGATCTTGCGGTGCAGCCAGACGATGCTGGTCAGGCCGCAGAACACTTCCCGCTGGCCGCGCTGGCGCAGGACCGGCGCGGGCGCGACGCTCCCTGCCCCGGCTTCTTCTGTGCGGGGGCGCTCACGAAACGAGATGTCGAGGGAGGTCATGCGCCCAGGCCTGAGACGACCGCTTGCGCAGGCTTTTCAAGGCGCGCCTGGCGCAGCTTCATCAGAAACTGGGTGGCGTTGATCGCATAGGCGGCGTAGGCGGCCAGCGCGATCTCCATCTGCTGCAGATGGGAGGCTCTGCCGGTGATGACGCCGAAGAGGTAGGCTGTCTGCAGCGTCAGCACCAGCATGCTGAATACGTCCTCCCAGAAGAAGGACGGAGCAAACAGCCATTTGCCGAACACGACCTTCTCCCAGATCGAGCCGGTGATCATGATCGCGTAGAGCAGCACGGTCTTGGCGATGATCGACGCGGTCGCGACGCCGTAGCCCTGACCGGTCAGGACAAAGCGCAACACGAGCGCGAGGCTGATCGCGAAGACGACGAACTGCAATGGGGCGAGCACGGCCTGGACGATCGTCCAGATGGACCGGTCGCGGCGCACGCGTTCCTCTTCCGTATAGAGCGGCCGGGGCGCCTTGTGCGCCACAGGCTCCACGGTGCTGACGCCGACGGTCATGCTCCAAGGCGCAGGGGCGATGGTTTCCAGCCATTGGTCGAAGGCGCGGCCAAGACTCATGCCCGGCTGAAACGCCGGAGCCGATCTGCCTTCAGAGCGTCCCGGACTCATCGTCCGCGCCTTATGGCGAGCCTCGATTGAGGGGTGTGCATTTGACTGAACGCTCATAACGCGCCTCCGAAACTCGAGGTTTCTGACAGGATGCTATGACCGGCCCCGCTATGTGTCAAACGAATATGACGTCAATTAGGTCTGACACTTTTGACTTGACGCAAAATCTTCCTGGTGGCCTTCTTGAGGCGGCTGACACGCAGCGAGAAGCGGCGTCGGACCGGTGGAGGGCGCCGAATGCTTGGCTCTGCGGATACGACGTCGAAGAGCCGGGCGCATAACCCGACCGCGCGCGCGCGCCGCGTGCCGGATGCGCAGGCGCCTTCCCATAACGCCTACACGCGGCTGGCCCCCGGAACGCCCAAATCCCCGGGTCAGGAGTCCGAATCGAGCCATCCGATGGACTTGGCGGCGGTCGTCGAATGCGAAATCATTCCAAGGCTCATGCTCGCGCACACGAGCGACCTCGACCACGCGGCGCCCCTCGGCGCAAGAGGCGCAGAGATCGGCCCTGACGTCGTCGACGTCTTTGCAAGACTGGCCTTGGATGCCGAAGCCGAACGGATGCTCAACTTTGTGAGCGAACTGATGGCGACCGGCCGGAGCTTGCAGGCCGTCTATCTGGATCTCCTCGCCCCCGCCGCGAGGCGCCTCGGCGTGATGTGGAGCGATGACGAGGTCGCCTATTCCGACGTGACCATCGCCCTGGGTAGATTGCAACACCTGATCCGCCTGCTGGGCTGGAAGATCCCCCTCGACAAGGATGCGCCGGCGTCCCGTCAAACCGTGCTGTTTGCACCGGCCCCCGGCGAACAGCACATCTTCGGACTGATCATGATCGAGGACCATTTCCGGCGCGCCGGCTGGCGGACCTGGCTGGAGACGCAGGCCGATCCGGACTCGGTGGCGCAGATCGTCGCGCAGCATTGGTTTGATGTCGTCGGCTTCAGTCTCAGCAACGCCAGCATGGCCAAGCGACTAGCGGTCGTTGTTCGACGCACTCGGGCGATGTCGAAGAACCGCGATATCTTCATCATGGTCGGCGGATACGCTCTGGAACAAGATCCCCTGTTATTAGAAACCTTGGGAGCAGACGCCACAGCGGTGGACGGTTTCCAAGCTTTGACAATAGCTGGGGAACGCGTATGTCAAGGAACCTAACGACTTTGCGGCCTCGCTCGACCCTCGAAGCGAGTCAACCTTTGCTTTTTGGAAGTTCCGCACGTGCCCACTGCGCAGGCGATTACCGAAATGCGTGAGAGCAGGCCCTTCAAACGCGGGCTGCTCGGTGCATTGAATTCAAACGTCGCCGAAAAGATCGCCGAAGCCAGCGGCGATCTGGCGATGATTATTGATCGCAGCGGCAAGATCATGGACATCGCAGCGTCCAGGGACATCGCCAAAGACGGCGCCGAAGCCTGGATTGATCGTCAGTGGTCGGACACCGTGGCCGAAGACAGCCGCCACAAGGTCGAAGAACTCCTTCGCGACGCTCACGAGTCGGGTCGCACCCGGTGGCGCGAAATCAATCAGAACACGTCGGACCATTCCCAGATCGCCATCCGATTCGTCGCGGTGGACACCGGGCACGACGGCCACATCATCGCCATCGGTCGGGACGAGCGGCGCACCGCCAACCTGCAGCAGAGACTGGTCGAAGCCCAGCAGTTGATGGAGCGGGACTACGCCAAGCTTCGCGACACAGAATACCGCTATCGCCTGCTGTTCCAGATGTCCGGCGAGGCGGTCGTGATCGTCGACGCCGCCACCCGACGAATCGTCGAGGCCAACCCCGCAGCGGAGCGCCTGATTTTCGGGGAACGTTCCGGTCCGTTTGGCGAGCCCTTCGCCAGACATTTCGACCCCGAGTGCCAGGACGATGCGACAGCGCTCTTGTCCCTCGTCCAGGCGGCCGCCTCCCCGGGCGCCAACGAGGTGCGGCTGACCTGCCGCGGCCGTGAGCTGCTGGCCAGCGCATCGCTGTTTCGGGAAGAGCGCACGAGCCAGTTCCTGGTGCGACTTGTGCCCATGGGGCAGGTCCCACCCTCAGCGCCCGACTCCGCCTTGCGGCTGGGGCGGGTGCTCGAGTCCATGCCCGACGCCTTCGTCCTCGTCGACACGTCCGCACGAATTATCACCGCCAACGCGGCTTTCGTGGACATGGTCCGCCTGAGCGCCAAGGAACAGATCGAAGGCCAGCCGCTCAATCGGTTCCTCGGCCGGTCTGGTCTTGAGCGCGACATCCTGATCGACAATCTCCGCACGCACGGACTGGTCCGGAACTTCAACAGCCTCCTGCGCACGCACCTCGGCGACCAGGAAGACGTTGAAATCTCTGGCGTGTTCACCTCAGAGGGCGCCGAGCCCTGCTTTGGGCTGTCGATTCGCTCGGCGAACCGCCTGGCGCAGAGCCGCAGCCCCGCCCGCCCCGGCGTCAACCGTTCCGTCGAGCAACTGACCGAACTGGTGGGGCGCGTTCCCCTTAAGGAGCTGGTGCGGGAGAGCACGGATCTGGTCGAGAAGCTGTGCATTGAAGTCGCGCTGGAACTGACCCGAAACAACCGCGCCTCCGCAGCCGACATTTTGGGGCTCAGCCGCCAGGGCCTCTATTCCAAGCTGCACAAGTTCGGACTGGGCAATCTCTCGTCCGAAGACTGACGCGCCACCCCCAACCCGAAAGCTTCTTGATCAAGCCTCGTCGGGTTCGCCGCCGCGCTTCAGAGACTCCGCGCCCTTGAACCGTCGCGAGAGGGCGGGCGTGATCATGCGGACGAGATCAATCGGACCGAGTTTGGCGGGGCGACCGTCATCCTCAGCGCCCTGCGAAACCTGATCCCGCGAGAACCGATGCATGAACAGCCAGTAGTCGAGGTCGCCGACGGCGTCGCTCGCCGACGCGTAGTGGACATCTGCCCCGACCGTGCTGCTCTCGTTCGAGCCGTCCGGCCGAAACGCCCGTCCGCCGACGATCACCGCCATGGTCGGGTTCTTCGACGCCGCCCGGACATCGGAGATGGTCTGAATGAGGGCGGCCAGCCGCTCCTGCCGCGTGAACACGTCGCTCAGGGTGAGGGCGATCGCATCGAACCAGTGCGTGCTGACCAGTCCCAGCAGCTCGTTGTCCGTCTTCGGAAATTCCGCCTGCACGCTCCAGCCCGCCTGACGGAAGAACCCGCCCAGCAGGCTCGCGCCCAAGAGGTGCGTTTCCAGCGGCGGCGGCGAGATCAGGACCCGCCGCCCCTCAATCGCCACGCGGACGGTGCTGTCGGACTTCACCTCGAGGCTGCGCACGAGGTTCTGGAGCCTGGCCAGCGCAAGGGTGATCTCGAAGGAGTCGCACCGGTCCTCGCACCACCAGTCGCCGAGCTGATGCGCCGCTGGCTCCAGCATCTGTCGGCACAGGACCTGGACGTCGTCACCCTGGGCCCTGCGCTCCTTAACCAGCGCGTCCATCCCTTCGTCGTCGCCGGCCAGAGCGAGCCGCGCGAGCTGCGCCGCAACTTCATTGACCGTACCCGTCGCCGCCGATGCGCCGCCGTCCGACAGCACATCCGAAGCGGAGCGGCTCAGGAACCGCAGGTCCCATTCGCTGAACAGGCGGATCGGCGTGACCCCCTCGCCAAGGAGTTCGATCTCGCCGTGACGGTCGTCCCGTCGGATGGAGGTCCAAAGGTCGTCCAGCGCCTCGCTGGGCCCTTCCAGCCACTGAAAGAAGCGCCCGCCCTCATGAACGAGCATCCCCGTGACGCCGGCGGCCTTGTTACGCGACCGCGCCAGGGACAACAGATTCGCCAGATCATCAGAATTCGGCAGACGCGACGCCTTGCTGCGATAGCACAAAGTGGCGAGCGGCCGCTCAGCCGACGGAGCCGTCCGGCTCATACCTGGCGGGGGGCGGCGTCCAGCCGGGCCGACAACTCCTAGGCCTATCATTGCCGTCTCCAAACCCTATGGATTTAGCGTCGGCTTCTCGCGTCCGACGTTTTCCTGTACTTGCGGCCCGTACTCCGAATGGAAGTATAGGCAAGAAAAACTGACTCGAACTGACTAGTTAACAACCAGTTAAGCGGATTGTGTCTTGAAAATGTCGAGATTGTCAAGATTCATGTTGCGGGCGATCACCCTACCCAGGATCAGCATATGCGCATAGCCCTCGCCGGGTCCACCGGCACGATTGGACGGGCGACTTTGCGTGTTCTGGTGGATCGCGGGCACGATGTCACCCGCTTCGTGCGGCTTGAGAGCCCTCAAGCGGTGAAATCTTCCCCACCCCTCCTCCCCGGCGCCGGCGTGCGTCATGTGGACATGCGAGACACTTTGTCGCTGGAGCGGCACGGTTTCGCGGGAGAGCGTTTCGACGCCGTCGTCTCCTGCATGGCCTCGCGGACGGGCGCGCCGCAAGACGCCTGGGCCATCGACCATCAGGCGCATGTGAATCTGCTCTCCGCGGCCAAGGCGGCGGGCGTCGCGCACTTCATCCAGCTCTCCGCCATCTGCGTGCAGAAACCCTTGCTGGCCTTCCAGCACGCCAAACTCGCCTTCGAATCCGCCCTGATCGCGTCGGGAGTCCGGTATTCGATCGTGCGGCCCACCGCTTTTTTCAAATCGCTGTCCGGGCAGATCGAGCGCGTGAAACAGGGCAAGCCCTATCTGATGTTCGGAAACGGCGAGCTGACCGCGTGCAAGCCGATCAGCGACCGCGACCTGGCGACCTATCTGGCCGATTGTCTGGTCGACGAAACCATGTGGAACAGGATCCTGCCCATAGGCGGCCCGGGCGACGCGATCACCCCGCGCCGACAGGGGGAGATGTTGTTTCAGCTGCTGGACCGCCCGCCCCTGCTCCGTAGCGCCCCCGTCGGGCTGCTGGACGCGGTCGCCGGAGGGCTGGGACTTGCCGGCGCCGTTTTTCCGCCCCTTGCTGTGAAAGCGGAGCTCGCCCGCATCGGCCGCTATTATGCGACGGAATCCATGCTGTGGCTCAATCCGGAGACGAACCGCTATGACGCCGAAGGGACGCCTTCGACGGGAACAGACACCCTGTTCGACCACTACCGCGCGGTGATTGCAGGCGAGGTTAAAACCGACCTCGGCGACCACGCGGTGTTCTGACGCCTCAGCCCCAGGTCACCGCGGGAGGCATGGAACTCAGGATGGTTTCGACATTCCCGCCCGCGCGAAGACCAAAGGTCGTACCGCGATCATAGAGCAGGTTGAACTCGACATAGAGGCCGCGCACCTCGAGTTGTTCGGCGCGGTCGGCGGCGTCCCAGCCCTCCATCATCCGACGGCGGACGATCTTGGGATAGGATGACAGGAAGGCCTCGCCGACCGCTTGGGTGAAGGCGAAGTCGGTCTCGAAGTCGCCGGTATTGTGGCGGTCGAAGAAGATGCCTCCAACCCCGCGGGCGACCTTGCGATGCGGCAGGAAGAAGTACTCGTCGCACCAGGCCTTGTACTTCGCATGCCAGTCGGGGTTATAGGGATCGCAGGCGCCCTTCATGAACTCATGGAATAGCACCGCATCATCGGTCGTCTGATGACGCTCCCGATTGAGCATGGGCGTTAGATCCGCGCCGCCGCCGAACCAGTAATCGGTCGTGTGGAAGTAACGGGTATTCATGTGCACCGTCGGAACCTTCGGGCTTCTCGGATGCATGATCAGGCTGATGCTGGTCGAGGCGTAGGTCTGCTCAACACCCTTCGCCCCCGGCATGGTCTGGGCCATTTCAGGGGTCAGGATCCCCCTCGCCGTCGAGGTGTGCACGCAGGCCTTCTCGAACAGGCGACCGTTTGTCAGAAAGCCGCCCACGCCGCCGCCCATGCCGTTATCGCGCTCGCGGGCGCGCAAGTCGAACTGGGCGGGCTCACCGGGAAACAGATCCAAAGGCGCTTCCACCTCGATCGCCTCGATCTCGGCGCAGATCCGATCGCGCAGCGACTCAAACCACACACGGGAGCGATCAAGTTGATCGGTCTGTTTCGTCTCAGCCGCAGGCGTCGTCACTCGTCCACTCCAGATGCCAGATGGGCGCGCTCAGACGACCGTATTTCGCCGGACCTGTCTATCCCCCTGGCTGTGCGAGCATTGTGACCGCAGGCCGATGAACGACCCTCAATCATTCCCGCTCAATTGCCTCGCCCCCATTAAGCGACTGTTTTCATTGGCTGGATCCGTCGACGGTGAGGCTGGACTTCCATGTCAGACAAAGATCGAAACTCACCGTCGGAGGCACGGTCCAGTCCTGGGGATTGGAGCCTTCAAAAGTGAAGCGGACGTTCGCACAACCAATCACCCCGACGAACTCGTTGTGAGAGGCGATGGCGTCGAGCAAAGCGTCAGGCGGCGCAACGCCGCACGCATTTCGGATCAGCCTGTCCGCATTGCGTCCGAATTCCTGTGTCATGCTGGCGACTTTTGACGGTTGACGTTCGTCCGCGAACTGAAAGTAGCTGATTGTATCCACGCAACCCCGGCGCCCTGCGGGCTTGTAACCGCTCTCGCGCCAGCTATCCGCCGGCCCCTGGCGCCATTCGAGAGTCGTCCATCTGCCGACAAACGGACAGACATACGCTCGCAGGAATTCGGCCTTGTCACCCAGGAACCACAGCGCGAGTTCGGGATTCCATCCTTGTCCGACATGCAGCGTGGCCGGGAAAGTTCCGTTGCGACTTTCGGCGTGAGCGCTGATGAAGTCGTCGATTTCCTCGGTCGTTTGACAACCACTGAAGCGAACACACATCTCGACAAGCGGACCCCAGAATGGATCACCGCCGAGTATTCGGTAAATTTCCTTGGCCGCGTAACTTTGTAACTCTGGATTCGCCGGCTTGTCCCGACTGCCAGGCAGCTCACTCACCAGCCGCGCATTGCGCCTAGCGCCTCTGCGAGGAAAGTTCGAGATAAATTTGACCAGCGCTTTGAGCAGAAACACCCCTCCACTCGCCTCATCGAAAATTGCCTGCAAACTAGGTCTACCAAGCTAACAGTGAATTTTTGGCGCAACTGTCCTCGAGATCATACATTGCGCGAAGCCGTGAGGCCCCAGGAGCTGTCCATATCCTTCGGGAGAAGGAGCCTTCACTCCCGATCCCTACGCCAACGCCAAAGCCACGCGGCATCGCCAAATCTCCGCTCAGATAATGACGCTGCATGAGGAGAGTTCATCGCAACCAAGTCGATAAGGCCGTCTCGGATATTCTGACGACGGTCAGATAGACCCGAGGCGGTGACAGCGATAAACTGTGATATGAAAAAGGAATTTTGAACAGGGCGTCGAGCGGGGTGGGACGTATGAGTACAGAGGCCTCCTTGCAGGCGCGCACGGGCGATCTTCGCTTTTTCCGCACATGCATCACCGTTATGGCGGTTGTGCTGGTCTTTGGATTTGTCCTTCAACTCGCAATGGGCCGGTCGAGTTTCGGCGCCCCATTGATCGTTCATCTTCACGCCGTCGCCTTCATGGGCTGGGTCGCGATCACCGTCAGCCAAGCCTGGCTAGCCGCAGGCGGAGCGGCGCGATTTCATCGGTTGCTGGGCGGTCTGGCGGTCGCCTGGATGGTGGCGCTAGCCGCGCTCGGGCCGCTCGTGACGATCTCCGCCGTGCGCACCGGGCGCGTGCCCTTCTTTTTCCAGCCGCAGCACCTGCTGCTCGCGGACCCCGCAATGTTGATCGGCGCGGTCCTGCTTTTCGCCTGCGCCGTCGCGCTGCGCAAACAGCGTGACTGGCACACACGATTGCAGGTCGGGGCGTTGATGATGTTGATGGGACCGGGAGTCGGCCGCATTCTGCCGCTGCCGTTCCTCAAGCCCTACGCGTTCGAAATCGCTGCCGTGCTCCCCCTCGCTGCGCCGCTGATCGGTATGGCGCGGGATCAGAGGGTGCACGGACGAATACACCCGGCTTGGCTATGGTCGATCGGCGTGTTGCTGTCGCTGCTGATCTGCGCCCGCGTGATCGCCCTCTCGCCCGCAGGCAACGCGATCTACGCCGCAGCAACCGCAGGATCGAGCGCAACCGGCACAGATGGCCGCGCATTCCCGCCGCCGCCGCAACCTATGAGTCGTTGAGTTATGACAATCGATACGCAGCGCCCGAAAGGGTGTTTGACGTCGCCAGAACCGCCTACTCGCGAAATGAGCTCCGCCCCTACTTAATCGCCCAACGGCGGCTTGGAAGTCATGTCATAGACGCCGCGCCTGACGCCTAGAAAGATCGGGCCGGATGACCGGGCGGATAAAGTTTGGCAACGTCAGGATGCACCCCTGGCTGAAAGGGCCCGTTTGGGCCCAACGTGGCGATCAACGTGGCCTCGATCTCGACACCCCATTT